>JALZNU010000244.1 GCA_030857495.1 Actinomycetota bacterium
GCCCGACGAAGGCGTCCACCCCGTCGGGCAGCCGGACCCGAGCCCCCACTCCCCGCCGCAGGCACGACTCGACAAGTGCCTGCGCGAGACCGCCGTCCGACAGGTCGTGAGCGGCAGCCACCAGTCCCTCGTGCGACGCGGTGACGAGGATGTCCGCGAGCCGCTGCTCGACCGTGAGGTCGAGCAGTGGCGGCAGCCCCCCGAGGTGGCCGTGCACGACGTGGGCCCACTCGGACCCGCTGAGCTCCTCGCGGGTGGTGCCGAGCAGATAGATTTGCTGCCCCTCCTCGGCGAAGCTCATCGGCGTACGCCGGCTGACGTCGGCGATGACACCGAGCACCCCGACGACCGGCGTCGGCAGGACCGGGACGTCCCCGGTCTGGTTGTAGAAGCTGACATTGCCCCCCGTGACGGGGATACCCAGGGCTCGGCAAGCCTCGGCGAGGCCGCGGGTGGCCTCGGCGAACTGCCACATCACTGCCGGGTCCTCCGGCGACCCGAAGTTGAGACAGTCCGTGACGGCGAGCGGCCGGGCGCCGCAGGCCGCGACGTTGCGGTAGGACTCGGCCAGCGCGAGCTGAGCACCCGCATACGGGTCGAGCATGGCGAAACGACCGTTGCAGTCCGTCGAGATGGCGACGCCGAGACCCGTCTCCTCGTCAACGCGGATGACGCCGGCGTCCTCGGGCTGGGCGAGCACGGTGTTGCCCCGGACGTAGCGGTCGTACTGGTCGGTGATCCACGACTTGTCGCACAGGTTGGGCGACGCGACAAGCCGGAGCAGCGTCGCCCGGAGCTCTGCGCCGGTCGTCGGCCGCGACAGCGTCTCGGCACCGTCGGCCTGCAGCGCGTCCTGCTCGTCCGGCCGGACGAGGGGGCGCTGGTAGACCGGCCCGTCGTGAGCCACGCTGCGCGGAGGCACGTCGACGATCGTCTCGCCCTGCCACTCGATGACCAGCCGGCCGGTCGCCGTCACCTCCCCGACCACGGTGGCCTCGACGTCCCACCTGTCGCAGATCTTCAGGAAGCGCTCGACGTGGGAAGGCTCGACGACCGCCATCATCCGTTCCTGCGACTCACTCATCAAGATCTCCTCGGGCAGCAGCGACGCGTCGCGCAGCGGCACCCGGTCGAGCCAGACGTGCATCCCGCCGTCACCGGCGCTGGCGAGCTCGGACGTCGCGCACGACAGCCCCGCTCCGCCGAGATCCTGGATTCCGACGACGAGCCGCTCCTCGAAGAGCTCGAGCGTGCACTCGATGAGCAGCTTCTCCATGAAGGGGTCGCCCACCTGCACACTGGGCCTCTTCCTCGAATGACCCGGCGTCGAGCCCGCGGCATCGAACGTCTCCGACGCGAGCACAGAGACGCCGCCGATCCCGTCGCCACCCGTTGCCGCGCCATAGAGAACCACCAGGTTGTGCTCACCTGACGCCTTCGCGAGATGGATCTGCTCGTGCCGCATCACGCCCACACACAGTGCGTTGACCAGCGGGTTGCCGGCATACGTCGGGTCGAACACCGTCTCGCCGCCGATGTTGGGCAGACCGAGGCAGTTGCCGTAGCCGCCGATGCCGGCGACGATCCCCGGCAGCACTCGCTGCGTGTCGGGTGCTCCGAGCGGCCCGAACCGCAGCGGATCCATCACGGCGACCGGACGCGCCCCCATCGACAAGATGTCGCGGACGATGCCGCCGATCCCTGTCGCTGCGCCCTGGTAGGGCTCGACGTACGACGGATGGTTGTGCGACTCGATCTTGAACGTCACGGCATAGCCGTCGCCGATGTCGACCACGCCGGCGTTCTCCCCGATGCCCACCATCAGGTGCTCGCGCATCTCGTCGGTCACCAGCTCACCGAACTTCGCCAGATGCACCTTGCTCGACTTGTAGGAGCAGTGCTCGCTCCACATCACCGAGTACATCGCCAGCTCGCTCGACGTGGCTCGTCGGCCGAGGATCTCGCGCAGCTGGGCGTACTCGTCGGGCCTGAGCCCGAGGTCGGCCCACGGCTGCTGTGCGTCGGGTGAGCGGTGCGCGTCGCTGACGGTGTCGAGGTGGCGTTGGTCGGTCACCGACGTGGCTCCAGATCTTCGAGGGGTGGTTCGCCCGCGGGCCCTACCGCGCAGCCAACGGTATCGGTCGTCGCGGCCGCTGATCTCGAACCGCCTCCGCACCCGGGGATCGCCTCCACACGAAGCGGTCATGCCGTGGTGAGGGCATTCAGCACCGACGTGAAGATCGGCAACCCGCCGGTGCCGGAGCCGCAGAGGCCTTCGACGGCGTGCTCGGGGTGGGGCATCAGCCCGACGACGTTGCCGCGCTCGTTGCTGATCCCGGCGATATCGCGCAGCGACCCATTGGGGTTGGCGCCGAGGTAGCGCGCGACGACCCGCCCGTCGCCCTCGAGCCGGTCGAGCGTCGCGTCATCGGCGACGTACCCGCCCTCGCCGTTCTTGAGCACGAGGGTGACGACGGCGCCCTCGTCGTACTGCGACGTCCATGCAGTCGAGGTGCTCTCGATGCGAAGCGGTTGGTCGCGGCAGACGAACTTGCGGTGGTCGTTGCGGATCAGCGCCCCCGGCAACAGGTGCGACTCACAGAGGATCTGGAAGCCGTTGCAGATGCCGAGGACCGGCATCCCTGCCTTCGCGGCCTCCACGATGTCGGTCATGACGGGAGCGAAGCGGGCGATCGCCCCGCACCGCAGGTAGTCGCCGTACGAGAAGCCGCCTGGCAGCACCACGCCGTCGACGTCGCGCAGCCCGTGGTCACCGTGCCAGAGCGCGACCGCCTCTCCACCGGCGATCGTGACCGCACGTCGTGCGTCGCCGTCGTCGAGCGAGCCGGGGAAGGTGACCACGCCCACCTTCATGAGTGCAGCCTCACTGCTGCTCGACCCGCACGGTGTAGTCCTCGATCACGGGATTGCTGAGCAGGGTCTCTGCCGCCTTGCGCACCTCGGCCAGGCGCTCCTCGCTGACACCACCCTCGAGCTCGAGCTCGAAGCGCTTGCCCTGTCGGACGTCGACGACGCCGTCGAAGCCGAGGCGAGACAGTGCTCCGTGGACAGCCTTGCCCTGGGGGTCGAGGATTTCCGGCTTGAGCATCACGTCGACAACGACACGAGCCACGGTTGCTCCTCATCAGCAGATGGTCGATGGTGGCGCACAGTCTAGGCAGCCAGTCGTGCCATCGGTATCGAACTCCTGCTGACAGGCGCCCGCCCGCGGGTTTGCGATGTAAACATGGCAAACGCCCAGTCTGCAGCGCAGGTCTGCGATGCTTACCGTCCACCTGGCGTGTAAACATGGCAAACCCCGCGGTGGGCCAGCGGTGCAGGGCGGTCAGGTGAGCTCACGCTTGAGGATCTTGCCGGTGGCCGTCATCGGCAGCTCGTCGCGGAACTCGACGACACGGGGATACTTGTACGACGCCAGCTGGTCCTTCGACCAGGCCACCAGCTCGTCCTCGGTGATGCTCGCGCCCTCGTTG
>JALZNU010000245.1 GCA_030857495.1 Actinomycetota bacterium
AGGCCATGGCGATCGGATCGGGGAGGTCGAACCCGTCGAGGTTCGTCTGCGTGTGGCAGAACTCGACGAGCACACGTTGGATGTCGACGGCCCAGCGCGCGTTCGGAGTGCCGATCGACCGCATCGCGTCGGCGGCAGCGGCGTCGAACACGGCGTCGCGCCGTGAGACGTCCCACCCGACGAGCTCGAGCTCGAGGTCCGACCGCAACACCTCGTCGACGCTGTGCGGATCGACCCACATGTTGAACTCGGCGACAGGTGTCTGGTTGCCGACATGGTCGGCGACGGCTCCCATCACGACGCATCGCGCCAGGCGCTCGGGCAGCGTCGGGTCGGCGCGCAGCGCGAGTGCGAGGTTCGTCAGCGGACCGAGCGTGACGAGTTCGAGCTGACCGGCGTACCGGTGCGAGGCGGCGAGGAGCGCGCCGACGCCATCCTCACTCGCCGGCGTCCGGCCGGTGAGCGGCAGCCCGATGTCGCCCATGCCGTCGGCGCCGTGCACGTACTGGCCGGTCTCCAACGGCACGACGAGTGGCGCCGCGGCGCCGGCGTGGACAGGCACCGAGGCGTTGCACTGCTCGGCGACCCACAGCGCGTTCTGCACGCCGAGATCGAGCGGCACGTTGCCCGCCACCACGCTGATGCCCACGACCTCGACGTCGGGATGGGTGAGCGCGATGACGAGCGCGACGGCATCGTCGCTGGCGGTATCGGTGTCGATGAAGAACGGTCGCAGCACCCCCAGATCGTGCCACCGCCGCCCGCCACAACCGATTCTCATGCCGATTGTGCCGCAGTTCTGCGGCGCGATCGCGATGAGAATGCGGTCTCGAGCTCGGGGTCGGGCAAGGCCAAACGCCTCGGCCACACGAGCCGCGTCGTCATCACCCCGAGCTCCTGAGCTCGGTTCGAGCCGGCAGTCGGGTGCGCCAGCCGCCGCTCGTGAGGACCCAGTCGGCACTCGTGCCGTCGGGGAAGGCGAACGGGGCACGCAGACCGGAGTGCGCCCGCACCGCCTCGAGTGGCAACGGATCGAGCGCCGCACCCCAGCGGTGCCAGCGCGCCGCCGGCACCTCGACCAGCTCGATCGCGTCCTGGCCGGCGACGTCGATACGGCCGTGCACGACGCCGACCTGCTCGTAGCCGTCGTCGATCACCGCCGGCTCGGCCGTCGCGTACCACTCGAGGTCGAACGCGATCGGAGTCGGGATGCCGTACGCCCGACCGAGCCCTTCCGCGGGATCGTCGAGCGCGACGGCGTACGTCTCGTTGCCGATCGACCACTGCTCCATCGGGGCGTCGACCGTGTGCTCGGCCCACAGCGCCTGCGCCTTGACGATCATCGGGTCGTGCTCGCGAACCACCACGTCCCATTCGCCGACGTGTAGCAACGGCTGTCCCCGCTGCACGAGCGCCGCCCAATACCAGGCGTGCCGGCCGAGCAAGCGATGACCCGACAGCACGCCGACGTCGGCCGCTTCGGTCCACGCCGCGAAGACCCACTCCTCGACCGCGTGTCCCACGTGACGCCGCTCGTCGGACGCGTCGACCGGACGCAAGTCGTTCACCATCGGCCCATCACCAGCGGCAGGGTAGGCCCGGACTCGTACGGCGAGAAGGCAGACTGATGCGCGTGATCCGCTACCTCAGCCTCGAGTGGCTCGACGAGCTCGGCCGCGCGGTCGAGTCCCACGAGCGCCTCGGCGAGCTCGCCCAGCACCACGAGATCGGTGTCACCCAGATCGTCACCGACGGGCCGGAGGGCACGGTCACCTACCACCTGCAGGTGGGCGACGGCGAGGCCGTGTTCGGATCGGGTATCGCAGACCCCGAGCACGTCCGCATGACGCAGTCGTGGGAGACCGCCGTCGCCGTGGCGACGGGCGACCTGAACGCGCAGGAGGCGTTCATCGGCGGCCACATCATCCTCGTCGGCGATCAGCAGCGTCTCGTCGACACCCAAGAGGTGTTCGCCGCACTCGACTCTGTCTTCTCGACGGTGCGTGAGAAGACAGAGTACCGCTGAGCGACGATGCCCGAGATCCCCGAGATCCAGGCGCACGCCGAGCGCCTCGAGGCCGACTACGCAGGCGCCACGCTGAAGCGGTTCGTGCCCCTGACCTTCACCGCGCTGAAGACGGCCGTGCCGGCACCCGATGCGGCGTACGGTGAGCGCCTCGTCCGCGTCGGCCGGCGCGGCAAGCACCTCCTGGTGGAGTTCGAGCCGGTCACGTTCGTCGTGCACCTCATGCAGGGCGGGCGGCTGCTGCCGGACACGAAGATGTCGAAGAAGCCACGAAACGGGCAGGCGCGATTCCTGTTCGACGGCGAGGTCCCGGCGCTGCTGCTGACCGAGGCGGGCACCGAGAGACGTGCCGGCGTCTGGTGCGTGCCGTCGTCGGAGGTGATGACGTCCCCACCGCTCGATCACCTCGGACCCGAGGCAGGCTCGATCGAACCGGACGAGCTCGCCGAGCGCTTCGCGCTGCGCTCGACGCGTTTGCACGGCTTCCTGCGCGACCAGTCGATGATCGCCGGCGTCGGCCGCCGGCTGGCGAACGAGATCTGCCACCGGGCGAAGCTCTCGCCGTTCGCGTCGACGAAGAAGCTCGGTCCCGCGGGTGCCGCCATCGTGGTGCCGGCAATGCGGGCATCGATCGACGAGAGCCTCGAGTTCGAACGCGACCGCGGCGACATGAGCTCGTCGAAGCAGCGGCCGTCGCGCGTGCACAACCGAACGGGTGAGCCGTGCCCGGTGTGCGGCGACGCCGTGCGCGCCGTCGAGTACTCGTCGTACACCGTGAACTACTGCCCGACGTGCCAGACCAGCGGCAAGATCCTCGCCGACAACACGACGAGTAGGTTTCTCAAGTAGCGGGCTCGTCGTCCGCTTCGCTTTCTCCTCGCCGCCCTTTCCCCGCGCCGCGTGTGCCTCGTCGCTGGCGCTTCCCTCGGCACGCTGACACCACGGCGCCCCTCGTGCTCATCTCGGGTCGTAACGTCGTCTGTCATGCCTGTCCACTTGCGCGCCGACGACGGTGACTACGCCCCCAACGTCCTCTGCCCCGGCGATCCGCTGCGGGCGAAGTACATCGCCGACACGTTCTTCGACGACGGCGCCCGCCAGGTCAACGGTGAGCGAGGGATGCTCGGCTTCACGGGCACGTTCGAGGGGGCGCCGATCAGCGTGCAGTCGACGGGGATGGGCTGCCCGTCGGCGGGCATCGTGTTCGAGGAGCTGATCATGCTCGGCGCCCAGCGACTCGTGCGCGTCGGCACCTGCGGCGGACTGCAAGCGCACGTCGCGCTCGCCGACGTGGTGGTGGGCGCGACTGCGTCGGCCGACGACCGCAACCCCATCCGTTACGCAGGCATGGAGGGCTACGCCCCTGCGGCGACGTTCACGCTGTGCGAGACGGCGGCGACGCTCGCGCGCGAGGGCGGGGCGAACGTGCACGTCGGGCCGATCGTGACGAGCGGGCTGTTCTACG
>JALZNU010000246.1 GCA_030857495.1 Actinomycetota bacterium
TCGCACCACTGCGGATCACTCGATTCGTGGCCCTGGGAGCACGTCGTGGTGGCCATCAACTCGTCCTCTTGATACGTGTCGTCTTCGTGCTGCGTGTGTCGAGCGCCATCTCGTCGCTCTTGGCGACATCCTGGCGCAGCCGCACCGTGCCCGCCTCGACGTCGACGACGTCGACCACCTTCGTCAGCAGGCGCGTGGTGTCCTCGTTGCCGGCCTCGTGCGCGAGCTTGGCTGCCTCGCCGAGCAGTGTGGTCGCCGTGCGGTCGTCACCGTCCGCGCGAGCCTGCAAACCCTTCTGGATCACGTCGGCGAGCCGCTCCTGGCCGGTGTAGTGCGCGACGGCCGGATCGATGCGCGTCGTCAGGTTCGTGTCAGTGCTCCACACGCCGCGCACGAGACCATTAGCCACCACCTCGCCGGTGACGACGAGCTCGACTCGCGCGGCCAGCCGCTCGCTGCCGACGGGTCCGATCGGCACGCGCACCGCGACGTGGTAGTCGCGCGCTTCGTCGCTCCATGCCCCTGTCGGGAACTCGCGGATCAGCGGGCTGGGTTGTGTCCCCTTCGGCGTGAGGTCCTCGACCGTCGGCGCCACCTGGCGCACGAAGAGGAGCTCACTGCCCTGCGGCGCCCAGACCCGCAGCGTGGCGTCAGCGACGCCGCGACTCATCGCCGTACGCATCATCGCCTCGAAGTCGGCCTCCAGATCTTCGGGATCGGCGACGATGTCGACCGTGCCGAGCAGCGCCGATGCGATCGATCGCAGCTCTTCCACCACCCAGTCGTCACCGATGCCCCGGCAGTCGCACTGGAACACGCCAGCGGCCGCGCGCAGGGCGGCGGGGAGCGCGTCCGGTGACTCGCCCTCGATCTTCCCGTCCGTCAACAGGATCGCGTGGCGCTGGCTGCTCGGCACGGAGGAGAACAGCTCGCTGGTGGCGTTGATCCACGAGCCGATGGCCGTTGCGCCTCGACTGCGGAGCCCGTCGATCGCCGCCAGCGCCTCCTGACGATGTTGCGCGTCCATCTTCGCCATGCCCGGCCGCAGTGGGTAGACCATCTGCGCCTGCGTGTTGCCACTGACCACGGCGAACCAGGTGCTGTCGAGAATCTCGCCGACGGCGACCTTCGCCGCCCGCCGTGCGGCGGCGATCTTGGCCGGCGGCATGTCCATCGAACCGGACGTGTCGACGATGATGATCTCGGCCGCCTCGACTCCCTCGGTTTGCCCGGCGGAGCCCGCCCCCGAGCATGCGACGGAGACGACGGCATGGACGTCGGTGCCGCCCTCGGCGAGATACTCGTTCTGGTAGACGGACGCGGTGAAGTCGGGCATCGTGGCTCCTAGGTGTGTCGAAGCAGGGCTGCGGTGATGTTGTCGTGGCCGCCTTGCTCGTTGGCGTACGCGACGAGGGCGTCGGCGATCGTGAGTGGCGTTGCGTTGTCGGCGCCGGCGTGGTCGGCGATCATCGTCCGCAGGTCATCGGGCTCTGAGACGTAGTTCCAGAGCCCGTCGCTGCACAGCACGAGCCAGCCCGGAGCGGCCATCTCGACGGTGGTGATCTCGGAGATGGGCGTCGGCGAGTCGGCGCCGAGCCAGCGGGTGATCGTGTGGCAGTCGGGCTGCGCCTCCGCCTCCTCGCGGGTCATGCCGCCACGGATCATCTCGGTGCCGAGCGAGTGGTCGACGGTGAGCATGACCGGCTCGCCGTCGTCGGGCAACCAGTACGCGCGCGAGTCGCCACACCAGCCGGCGACGACCAGTGGACCCGCGGCGACGGCGGTCACGAACGTGGACGACGGCGGCTCGGGCGGATCGCCGAGCGAGCGGGCGATGGCGACCGCTGCGTGGTTCGCCTCCACCGTGGCGGCCGTGATCGCCTTGCTCCAATGCTCGATCGCGCCGGCACCGCCAGCGGGCGCGCCGTCGACGCCGTCGAGCAGCAGATCTCGGGCCGCTTTGGAGGCAGAGAGGCTGGCCCGGTCGCTGTCGGGCGCGCTCGTCACCCCGTCGCACACCACCATGACGCTCACGGAGCCGTCGTCGCTGACGCCCATCGCCATCGCATCCTCGTTGCGGGCGTGTGCGATGCCGCGGTCGCACACCGCTGCCAGTGCAGCCGATGGTGACTCGCTCCAGTGGTCGCGCTCGGTCCGCGCCTTGGTGCCGCAAGATCCGCAGAATCCGTCGTCGGTCACCTCGCCACCGCACACGTGGCAGACCTTCGGTGTTGCCGTTGCCGCCACTGGCTCGACCGGCGCTGCCTGAGCGGTCTCGGTGAGCTGCGTGCCGCACGCCTCGCAGAAGTCGTCGCCGTCGGCGACCGGTGACTCACACGACGGACAGGTGATGGCCGCGGTCGCGGCGCCCAGATCCGACGTCACACCATCGTCCTCGGACGGACGTCGTTCGCGAGGTCGACGAGACGAGCCCGCTCGGCGGACTCCTCGGTGAGGCGGGCGGCGTCGCGATAGGCGTGCTCGAGGCCCGCCTGCAACGGCAACTCGGACACCGCCACGCCGTCGATGGTGCGACCGGGGTCGGCGCCGACGGCGCGCACGTGCTGGAGGGCGGAGTCGAAGATCCTGATGCGCAGCGCTGCCCGTCCCTGCGCGTCGAGCGACGAGCGGGCCAGCTCGTCGGCGGCGGCGCCGAGCTCGGCCACGGCGTGCTGCGGGTCGGACGGCGATGCGAGCAGCATTGCCCGCTGACGGCGGGCGTCGCCGTAGGCGCGGCTCGTCGGCGGGATGGCGTCGAGGGCAGCGAGGGCGTCGTCCCGTCGTCCCGTCGCCTCGGCGAGCCGGGCAAGGCCGAACAGTGCGGGTGCGACGTAGGCGGCGTCGCTGCGGGCGCACAGGGAGTACATGCGCTGCGCGACGTCGGTCTCGCCCGCCAGCTCGCAGGCTCGTGCCAGCGCCAGCTTCGGGGCGAGCTCGCCAGGGACCTGGCCGTAGACGGCGTTGTACGACGACACGGCGGCAGCCGTGTCACCACCGGCGTGCGCCACGAGCCCGTGCAGCCAGACGCCGCGCCACTCCCACGGATCGCCGGCGAGGATCCACTCTGCGATGTCGTCGGCGGTCGTGGCGTCACCCGCGGCGAGCGACGCCGTCGCCCGTGCGACGAGCACGCCCGTGGTCTCGTCCGGCGCCTGCGCCAGCGCCTCCAACCGGGCGGCGGGCTCGTCGGCGGTGACGCCTGCCAGCCAGGCTGCGCTCGGGTCGGTGGGATCGACGGCCAGCGCCGGGAGGTCGTGCCACTCCAACTGATCGTCGGCGACGGCCGGTGTCTCGAACATCCGAGATGGCGTGCTGCGCGTGATGGCCCTCGCCGACACCTTGGCGGTGACATCGCGCAGCACGCCGAGCAGCTGGTCGCGGGTCTCCTCGGCACTCCCGAAGCGGTCCTCGGGACGAACCGCCGTGCCCTTCAGCAGCCAGCGGTAGAGCGAGTCGTGCTCGGCGAACAGCGGCACCTCGTCGGGGCC
>JALZNU010000037.1:0-5089 GCA_030857495.1 Actinomycetota bacterium
GCACGGTCTCGCCGAACAGCTCGGTGAGGCTCGGATGCGGCTGGATGAACTCTGCCACCTCCGGCACGGTCGCTTCCCAGTTGACGGCCAGGTAGCCCCCGCTGAGCTGCTCGGTCACCCACGGGCCCACCATGTGCACGCCCAGGATGCGGCCTGCGCTGCCGTCGCTGCTGCGCTCGGCGATGATCTTGCACAGGCCCTCGCTGTCGCCGACGATCTGCGCCCTGCTGTTGAACTTGAACGGGTGCTTCGCAGTGATGACGTCGAACCCACGCTCCTTGGCCTGCTGCTCGCTCGGCCCGGCGAAGGCGACCTCGGGGTGGCAGTAGATCGCCCACGGCACCCTGTCGTACATCACCGGCATCGGTGACTCTCCGAGCACCTGCTTGACGACGAGGATCGCCTCGGCGTAGCCGACGTGGGCGAGCTGCGGTGTGTCGATCAGGTCGCCGACGGCATACACCCCGTCCTCACCCGTGCGGCAGAACTCGTCGACCTGCACGAAGCCGCGGTCGTCGACGACGACGCCCGTCCCGTCGAGACCGAGCTCGTCGGCGAACGGGCGGCGGCCGACGGACACGACGACGACGTCGGTCTCGATCGACTCGCCGTCACCGAACTGCACAGTGGTGCCGCTGCTGACGTTGGGTGTGTGGCCGTTGACCATGACGCCGGTGCGGATGTCGATCTTGCGCTTCTTGAAGCTGCGCACCACCACACCGGCGACGTCATCGTCGCAGCCGGGCAGGATCTTCGGCAGTCCCTCGAGGATCGTCACCTGCGCGCCGAGGTCGGAGAACGTGGACGCGAACTCGCATCCGATCGCGCCGCCGCCGATGACGACGACGCGCTCGGGGACGGTGTCGAGGTCGAGCACCTCGTCGCTCGTGAGGATCGGTCCACCGCGCTCGAAGTTGGGGATCAGCCGCGGCACGGAACCCGACGCGAGCAGCACATTGCTCGCCGCCAGCTCGGTCGTCGAACCATCGGCCATGGCCACCGTGACGGCCTTGCCGGCGCCGAGCGAACCGGTGCCGTTGAGCACCTCGACCTTGCGTGCCTTGCACATCGCCGCGATGCCGCCGACGAGGCCCTTGACGATGCCCTGCTTGCGCTCCTGTGTGCGTGCGAAGTTGACGGTCGGGCTGCTCGACTCGATGCCGAAGTCGGCGGCACCGGCCACGTGGCGATAGACGGCCGCCGTCTCGAGGAACGCCTTCGCCGGGATGCAGCCCCTGTTGAGGCATGTCCCACCGAGCGCGTCCCTCTCGACCATTGCGACACGGAGGCCGGCAGACGCGCCGTACAGCGCTGCGGAGTACCCACCGGGTCCGCCACCGATCACCACCAGGTCGAACTGCTCAGACGTCGGGATCACCTCGTTCGATCGCGGCCGGGACCGTCCCGTCCACTTCGGCGGTCACGGTAGCGGTTCTTCGGCCTGGCGGGATCAGCGACATTCAGTCCGACAACAGCCAGCGGACACGCTCGTCACCGCGCTGGTAGCGCAGCGTCCGCGTGTCGCCGCCAGCACCGGCGAGGTCGAATCGCAGCTCGCAACGGGTCGATGTCTCGGTGGTGCTCGCGCATGGCGCAGCATCGCCGATGTCCGAGCGCACCGGTTGGAGCACACCGACGTCGGGGGCAACGAGCTCGAACCCCTCTGTGGCGTCGTCGTCGTCGACACCTCCGAGCGTGATCGTCACGGTGAGCACGTCACCGCTCGCCGAAGACCCTTCCACGGTGACGTCCATGTCGGCGACACTCACCACCTCGCCGACGGCACGGTTGGGGATCTCCGACTGCTGACCCGACACGCGGATCAACTGGATCCCGCCGGCGACGAGGATGGCGAGCCCGGTGACGATGCTCAGCAGCAGCAGCGTCCTCGTCTTCACGGGCCACAGTGTCGCCGTGCCGGGCGGAATTGCCACCCGACACGACGGTCACCCGCTTGTGGTCTCGTGTCGGCGTCAGTCGCCGTAGTCGACCTCGTCGACCGTCGACGAGTAGAACTCCTTGCCGGTCTCGATGATCTCGCGCAGCTCGTCGGCGTCGAGCGCCTCGACGACGTTGAGCAACGCCCCGTTGAACGTGCCGATCGGGCTGACGAACCACTTGCCGTCGACCTCGGTCACGACGATGCCGGGCACCTCGAAGTCGGAGAACGCGTCCTGCACGGCGGCGATGAAGTCCTCTGCGGGCTCCGGGTTCTCGAGCTCGTCGAGCGCGTCGTCGAGCTGCGCGGTCACCTCGTCGCCTGTGAAGCAGACCTGGTCGGTCGACTCGCCGGACTCGACCGTCACGCAGCCGTCGCTGTACTGGACGTACGTCTCGTCGCCGTTCTCCACGATCTCGATTGCGATGTCCTCCACGAACACCTCGCGGGTGTCGCCGTCGCCCTCGACGCGCAGGTCGGACTCGGTGATCGACAGCGAGAAATCCTCCTCGTCGAGGCCCTCCTGGGCGTCGTCGATGAACATCGGCGCGTAGCGCTGCAGCGCACCGAACTCGCCGGGGTCGAGCTGGGCGATCATCGCCTCCACGTCCTTGTCGGCAACGGCATCGAGCATCGCCTCGACGGCGCCGTCCGGCGTGTCAGCTCCGACCGGTGCGATGGCTTCGTCTACCGACGGGATGTCGGGGATCTCGCCCGTGTCGTAATCGACGTCGAGCCGCCGGATGCTCTCCGCAATCGTGTACCCGGCGCTGAGGAACCACTCGCCGTCCGGCTCGACGCCGACGAGCGGGAGCTCGAACGGCTCCGTCGTCGTCGAGTCCTCCGTCGACACCTCCGCCTCGTCGAGCTCGTCCTCGATGATCGGTCCTGTCGGGATCTCGTCACCAGAGACGGTCACCTCGGCCGTGCCCGTGATGGTGACGTGCCTGATGTCGTCGGCGTTCGTCTCCTCGACGATCACGTCGGTGTCGCTCAGCTCGACGTCGACACCGTTGATCTGCTCGAGGTCGACATCGGACAGCACCTCGAGCCGCTCCAGCTCGTCGACGAGATCGAACGCCGGGTCGGTGAGGACGCGCCGCTCGGAGGGGAGCAACAGCTCCGCAGCGGCGAGGGCGTCGGAGTCGTCGAAGGCGACGAGCATCTTCTCACCGAGCTCCTCGGGTGTCGCCTGCCCTGCGGGCTCGGACGTGCCGCCGTCAGCGACGATCCTGGTCACGGCGAACCCGCCCGCGGCCAGCACGGCCACGGCGGCGACGGCGGCGACGAGGACCTTGCCCTTGCTGCGGCTCTTCGGCGGCGGCCCGACGGGCACCTGGGGCGCACCGACGTTCGGGCCGGCAGGCGGGCCGAACGGTCCCTGTGTCGGTGGCCCGGACGGTGGTCCCGCTGGAGGCCCCTGAGGTGGGACGCCGGGTGGGTTCCATTGATTGGTCATCGCTGCACGCTCCAGTGAAAGGGGGCGGGGCACATTCCCGCTGCAACTTCGACGTTCCGACTGCTCTGTTGGTTCACGCCAACCCAGAAATTCTTCGCCAGTTGCGCACGAAGGGGCAGACGGAGGATACGCCTCGATGGCGGCGTGACACGGCGCCGTAGAGTTCGCCCGATGCGCATCGCGATCACGGGCTCGTCGGGGATGATCGGCACCGCTCTCGCGAGCCGGCTACGCGAGGGCGGCCACGACGTCTACAGGGTCGTGCGCTCGGATGTGCACGCCGGCACGTCGCGCTCGGGAACCGACGAGATCGCGTGGTCTCCGGTGGATGGGCGCATCGATGCCGACGCCTTCGACGGGCTCGACGGCGTCGTCAACCTGGCCGGCGCCAACATCGGGGCGCGGCGCTGGAACGATCGCTACAAGAAGATGCTGCGTTCCAGCCGGCTCGACTCGACGGCGCTCGTCGCCCGCACCATCGCCGAGTCGTCACGCCCTCCCTCTGTGCTCATCTCGGCTTCCGGGGTCAACGCCTATGGCGATCGTGGCGACGAGGTGCTCGACGAGTCGTCGCCGACCGAGCCCGGCGCCGGCTTCCTCGCCGATCTCTGCCGCGACTGGGAGGCGGCCGCACAGCCCGCCGCATCCGCAGGCGCGCGCGTCGTGACCACGAGGTCGGGCGTCGTGTTCAGCGCTGACGACGGGGCACTCCGCAAGCAGCTTCCGCTCTTCCGCTTCGGGCTCGGCGCCCGCATGGGTTCGGGCCGGCAGTGGCTGAGTTGGATCTCGCTCGACGACGAGGTGGCGGCGATCGGGCATCTCCTCACGAGTGAGTTGAAGGGTCCCGTCAACCTCGCTGCGCCGCAGCCGGTGACGAACACGGAGTTCACGAAGGAGCTCGGCAGGACGCTCGGGCGCCCGACGTTGCTGCGCGTGCCGGCATTCGGTCCGCGCCTGGTGCTGGGTGCCGAGATGGCCGACAGCTTGCTGTTCGACAGCCTCCGGGTGGTGCCGAAGGCGTTGCTCGACGACGGCTTCGAGTTCCGTCACGCGACCGTGCGTGAAGCACTCGCCGCCGTCGTCGGGGACCGCAAGAGCGCCTGACGCCTCGCGGCCGGGATCAGGCGTCCTCGGCCGTCTCGGCTGTCTTCGTGAGCTCGAGGTCGAGCTCGATGTCGATCTTGTCGCCGATGAGCACGCCACCGGTCTCGAGTGTCTGGTTCCATGTCAGGCCGAACTCCTCGCGGCTGATCTTCGTCGTGGCGGTGAGGCCTGCGACGGTCGCGCCCCACGGGTTCTTGCCGACGCCCTGGTACTCGAGATCGAAGACGACGGGCTTCGTCACGCCGCGGATCGTGAGATCGCCAGCGAGCTGGTAGTCGCTTCCCGACCCGCTCAACCCGGTGGTCGTGAACGTCATCGTGGGATGCGTCTCGACGTCGAAGAACTCGCCGCTGCGCAGGTGCCCGTCACGGTTTGCGTCGCGCGTGTCGATCGAGGCGATCTCCACCGTTGCGTCGACACGCGACTGGCTCGGGTCCTCGGCGATCGTGACGTTGGCGTCGTACTCGGCGAACTGGCCACGCACCTTGCTGACCATCATGTGCCGTACGCTGAAACCGACGTGCGAGTGTGCTGGATCGACGGTCCATGCCCCGACGAGCTCGGTAGACGGGAGATCGGCGGTGGTG
>JALZNU010000037.1:5099-9931 GCA_030857495.1 Actinomycetota bacterium
AACGACCCTTCCCCTCCGCAACCGAGATGGCTCGACGAGGAGGAGCAGGCAGCGTGGCGGGCGTTCATCGAGTCTGTCGGCGATCTGTTCTCGGCGTTCGAGACCGATCTTGCCGACTCAGGGCTGACGATGGGCGACTACCAGGTGCTGGTCTACCTCTCGGAGGCCGATGTCCAGGCGTTGCGGATGTGCGACCTCGCCCGCATGCTCCAGCTCTCCCCCAGTGGACTGACGCGCCGGCTCGACGGCATGGTGACGTCGGGCTGGGTGCAGCGTCGGCACTCGCAGGTCGACCGCAGGGTGATGCTCGCCGAGCTGACCGCGGCGGGGCGCGAGGTGCTCGAGCGGGCGGCACCGCAACACGTCCACAGCGTGCGCGCCCATCTCATCGATCGCCTCGACCGCACGCAGATCCGCACGCTGGCGGAGATCTTCACGGTCGTCGGCGACGGGCTGAGGGGCGACGCCGACGACGATGCGAGGCGCCCCGGCGCAGCGCTGAGTGGCAGCGTGACCTGACAGCTTCGCCACAGCGGAGCTGATAGGCGACCGGACCCACATGACATCGTTCCCCGACGGATTCGGCTGCTCCGTCGCCAACCTCGGCATCAAGGACGACAGCGACGACCTCGTCGTCATCGCCGCCGACGACGGGTGCTCGACGGCCGGCGTGTTCACGAAGAGCCGCTTCGCGGGTCCGAGCGTGCAGCTCAGCAGGGAGCGCGTCGCCGACGGTCGCGCTCGCGCGATCGTCGTCGTGTCGAAGAACGCCAACGTCGCGACGGGCAACGACGGGCGGCGCGATGCCGCCGAGGTGACCTCACTCGTCGCCGAGCAGTTGGGCTGCGCCGTCGACGAGGTACTCATTGCCTCGACCGGCGTCATCGGGCGGCGCTACCCGATGGAACGGATCCGCAACGGGTTGCGAGCTCTCCCGGCGGTCGCGTCGGGCACCTCCGTCGAGCAGGCGGCGCGGGCGATGATGACGACCGACACGGTGGCGAAGGTGGCCGAGTCGGCGGTCGAGAGCTCGACCGCCCGGGTCGTCGGCATCGCCAAGGGGGTCGGGATGATCGAGCCCGACATGGCGACCATGATCGCCGTGATCCTGACGGATGCCGAGGTGCCGGCAAACGAGCTCGACGCGACGTTCCGGCGAGTCGTCGAGCGGACGTTCAACTGCGTCAGCATCGACACCGACACCTCGACGAGCGACACCGCCATCGTGATCGCGAGCGGCGCCGGCGGGCCGGTCCGTCCCGACGCACTGGAACGCGCCCTCGACTCGGTCGCCACCGAGCTCGCGCGCAAGATCGCCGCCGACGGGGAGGGCGCGACGACGCTGATCGAGGTCGTCGTCGACGCCGCCCGCGACTGGGCGCAAGCCAAGCGCGTCGCCAAGTCCATCGTCAACTCGCCGCTCGTGAAGACGGCGGTCCACGGTGCCGATCCCAACTGGGGCCGGGTCGCGATGGCCGTCGGCAAGTGCAGCGACGACACCGACATCGATCCCGACCGGGTCGTCATCCGGTTCGGCACCGACGAGGTGTACCCCCGACTGCCCGACGACGATCAGCTCGCCGCGCTGTCGCGCTACCTCGAGCGCGACGAGGTGCTGATCCACGTCAGCCTCAGTACCGGCGTCGCCTTCGCCCGCGTGTGGGGCTGCGACCTCACGGACGGCTACATCAGAATCAACGCCGACTACACGAGTTAGATTTCGACGTCACTCGTTCGTTCCGGCTTAGCCTTCGCTCTCTCCGTCCCCCTACTTCGGCGGCATGCGGATGCCGCCGTCGACGCGGATCGTCTCGGCGTTGAGGTAGCTGTTGCGAACGCACTCGAGCACGACGGAGGCGAGCTCGTCGGGATGCCCGAGGCGCTGCGGGAAGAGCACGCCCTTCTGCAGGTTCGACTTGAACGCGTCGCTGCCCTCGCCCTCGCCGTAGATCGGCGTGTCGATCAGTCCGGGCGCCACCGTGTTGACGCGCACGCCGATGGCGGCGAGGTCGCGAGCGATGGGCAGGGTCATGCCGACGATCCCGCCCTTCGATGCCGAGTAGCTGGCTTGGCCGATCTGGCCGTCGAACGCAGCGACGGAGGCGATGTTGACGATCGCCCCGCGCTCGCCGGAGTCCATCGGCTCGTTGCGGCTCATCGCGGTGCCACCGATGCGGATGCAGTCGAACGTCCCGACCAGGTTGATCGCGATGACCTTCTTGAAGGCGTCGAGATCGGCAGCCGAGTCGTACGAGCCGTCCTTGCCCACCGTGCGCTGCGCCCAGCCGATGCCGGCCGAGTTGACGAGCACCCTCAGCGGTCCCGCCGACACCGCCATCTCGACGGCGTCGACGATGTCCTCGGTGCTCGTGACGTCGACCTTTGCAAACATGCCGCCGACCTCGTCGGCAAGGGCATTGCCCTTGTCCTCCTGCAGGTCGGCCACGACGACCTTGGCGCCGGCCGCTGCCAGCTTGCGGGCGACGGCGGCGCCGATGCCCGACGCGCCTCCTGTGACGACGGCGCTCGCGTCGGTGATCTCCATGGCGCCGGACGATAGGCCAACGAGCACTCGCCACGCATGTCCGCGCGTCCGCCGGTTCGCACCTCCTCCCGCAGGCGTGGCGGGATAGCGTTCGGCGGCGTGAGTGACGAGCATGCACCGGCGACGCGCGTCGTGACCGCGGGCCGGGCGCAGCAGGGCACGAGCCTCGCCCCGGCACTGTGGGCATCGAGCACGTGGGAGACCGACGGCCTCGACGACACGCGCAAGCGCGCCGTGGCGATGCGCCCCGACAGCTTCTACAGCCGCTACGCGAACCCTACGGTGCGCGCGTTCGAAGAGGCGATCGCCGAGTTGGAGGGTGCAGAGGAGTCGATGGCGTTCGCCTCCGGCATGGGTGCGATTGCCTCCACCGTGCTCGCCCTCTGCTCCGCAGGCGACCATGTGGTCCTGCAACGCCAGATCTACGCCGGTACGCAAGCGTTCATCCAGGGTCCGTGCGCCCGCCTCGGTATCGAGCACACGCTCGTCGACGGCACCAAGCCGGGAGCGTTCGCAGAGGCCGTGCGGCCGGGCACCACGATGCTCGTGATCGCCGAGTCGCCGTCGAACCCCCGCCTCGATCTCGTCGACCTCGAGGATCTCGGCAGCGTCATGGGGCCGTTCACGATGGTCGACGCCACGTTCGCCACACCCATCGGCGTGCGCCCGATCGAGTACGGCGTCGATCTCGTGGTCCACTCTGCGACCAAGGGGATCGGCGGCCACAACGACTCGACGCTCGGCGTCGTCTCGGGCGACCGCGAGCTGCTCGACGCGATCTGGGCGTACTCCGTGCTCCACGGCGCGACGGCGTCGCCGCATGACGCGCTCAACGCGCTGCGCGGGCTGCGCACGCTGGCCGTGCGCCAGCAGCACCAGGCGGCCACCACGCTCGCGCTGGCTGCTGCGCTGGCCGACCACCCTGGCGTGGCCACCGTCCACCACCCGTCACTGCCGGGTCACCCACAGCACGATCTCGCCGCGCGTCAGTTGCGGTGCCCTCCGACCGTGCTCGCCCTCGATCTCGTCGGCGGCGTCGACGCGGCACGGGCGATGCTCGACGGGCTGCGTCTGGCGAGAACGGCGACGTCGCTCGGCGGGCCCGAGACGCTGGTCTGCCATTCCGCCACGAGCACGCACGTCAGCCTCCCGGCAGACGAACAGCTTGCGATCGGCATCACGCCGGGGCTGATGCGCATCTCGGTCGGGCTCGAAGATGGCGACGACCTGCTCGCTGATCTGCGACGCGCGATTCCCGCCAACTGACGTCCGGACGCCTGCTCAGCGGGGCAGCGCGGCTCGGTCGCCGCAGTGCTGCGGCCCGACCACGCTTCCAGTGAAGGTTCCTGTAGTACCGTCACATATGTCGATTCGTTGACGGCTCTCGGGAGGATCTCCGCCTGCAGGGCGCGGCGCCGGGCGCGAGCCTGGTGTCGATCTCCACCGGCGCCGTGCTGCTCATCGTCGGCGCCGACTCGGCGCTGAACTGGGTGCTCGAGAACCACAGGGCGCCGTGCGGGGCCGGCGTGCCGGTATCGACGTGCCCGCCGATCAAGGTGACCAACAACTCCTACGGCCCCGTGGGCGGCGGTGAGTTCGATCCGCAGTCGGCAACCGTCAAGCTGCAGCGGGCGCTCGTGGCGGAGGGAGTCGTCACGGTGTGGGCGGCCGGCAACGACGGCGGTAACGGTTCTGCGAGCGTCACGAACCCGCCGGGTCAGGACCCGACCCCCGGCATTCTGTCGGTCGCCTCTTACTTCGACCAGGGCACCGGCACCCGCGACGGCGTCGTGAGCGATTACTCGTCGCGGGGCAACCGCAACCAGCCGTCGACGTGGCCAGACATCTCAGCCCCCGGTGAGGACATCGAGTCCGCCTGCCGCCCGTATCTGCTGATCTGCTCGACCGGGCTCGCGCCGAACAACGGGCCTGGGTTGCTCGACATCGGCACGTTCAACACGATCAGCGGTACGTCGATGGCGGCTCCGCACGTCGCCGGCATCGCCGCCCAGCTCTTCCAGGCGAACCCGTCGGCGACGCCGGCGCAGATCGAGGCGGCGATGAAGTCGACGGCCTACCGCTTCACGGACGGCGCGGCGTACGCGCTGGCCGGTGGCTACACGACCTCATTCGACAAGGGCACCGGTCTCGTCGACGTCGTCGCCGCCGTCGGCGCGGTCCGCTGAGGACCGCCACCGGCGCCGTCCGGTAGACCCCCGGATCAGCGCAACCCTGCGGTGATCGCTCACGCAACCCTGGACTAGAGCGCGACGACGCGGTAGCGGAT
>JALZNU010000247.1 GCA_030857495.1 Actinomycetota bacterium
CGAGCTGATCGAGGATGTGCGAGTGCGCGGCGACGACGCGGTGTGCGAGGCGCTGGCGCGTCACGACGGCGTCACCGTCCGGCCCGACGAGCTGCGCCTCGATCCCGACGAGATCGTTGCGGCACGCGTCGACGCCGCCGTCGACGAGGCGATCGACGATGCGATCGATCACGTGCGTCGCTTCAACGAGCGCCAGCTCCAACAGCTCGCTGCGTGGGAGTTCGAGTCGGAGCCCGGACTCGTCGTCGGCGAGAAGCTCACGCCGATCTCGTCGGTCGGTGTGTTCGTCCCGTCGGGCAAGGCGAGTTACCCGAGCGTTGCCTATCAACTCGCCGTCCCGGCCGTCGTCGCAGGCGTCCCCGAGATCGTGCTCGTGGTCCCGCCGATACCCGGTGGTGGCGGCGCTGTCGATCCTGCGGTGCTCGTCGTGTGCGCCAAGCTCGGCATCACCGACGTGTTCCGCGTCAACGGCCCCGCCGGCATCGCCGCGCTCGGCTTCGGCACCGAACACATCCCCGCCGTGCGCAAAGTCGTCGGGCCCGGCTCGCCGCCCGTCACGTTGGCGCAGGTCGAGATGCAGCGCCATGGCCTGGCAACCGTGATGTTGCTGGGACCGACCGAGAGCCTCGTCATCGCCGACGCCACGGCGGATCCGCGGCGTCTCGCGGCGGACCTGTTGATCGAGGCCGAGCACGGGACGGACTCGTCCGTGTTGCTCGTGACGCTCGACGCTGCGCTCGCCGCCGACGTCGACGGCGAACTCGCCAGCCGGCTCGCGGAGCTCCCTCCCCAGCGCGCCGAAGCGGCGACTGCTGCGCTCGGTGTCAACGGCGGGTGCGTCGTCGTGTCGAGTCTCGCGGAGGCGATCGAGGTCGCCAACGCCTACGCCCCAGAACACCTACAGCTCGCCATCCGCGCTGACGACGTCGAGCGTGCCGTCGACGGCGTGCACCACGCCGGAGAGATCCTCGTCGGTCAGGACACGCCGTTCAGTGCAGCCAACTTCGTCATCGGATGCCCGGCGTCGTTGCCGACGTCTGGATTCGCCCGAGTGTCGTCGGGGGTGACGGCGGCGACGTTCCTCAAGCGCACGGCCATCGCACGCGCCGACGGGCGAGCGATCGCGCGCATGGCGCCCTCGGTGATTGCGCTCGCCGACCACGAGGGCTTCCCCGCCCACGCGCAAGCCGTGCGCGAACGCACTCGCTGACCCGTCAGCGGGGGCAACGTTCGGTTCACGGAGTGCGACGCGCCCGTCCGGACGACGTTGGAGCGTCGCCGCTTCTACGAGGCGCCGAGCTCCGGGGTCAAAGAGCCCATACGGTGTCGCCGTGATCACCGTTTGCATTGACGCGGCGATGCGCTGCGAATGAGCTCCTCTCGGCGATACACGGTCGCGGCGATCGCTGCGGCGGCCGCTCTCGTTGCCGTGTCGGTCGTCGTGTACGTCGTGGGTGGGTCGGACGACGACACGAGTGCTCCTCTACCCTCCGAACCGGCGTCGAGCGTGCAGGTGACCGGGACGACCGGTCCGACCACGACCACGACCGCGACGCGTCCGCCGCCGCCACCGTTCGTCGGCAGCGGGGAGCTGGTCGCCACGGTGCACGACGGAGCGTGGCGGCTCGACGTCACGGATCGAGACCGTGCATCGGTGCTCGCTTCGGTTGCCGGCGGCGGCATCGTCGTCACAACGCCGGACGGCGTGGCGCGGAGTACGAACATCGAATCCACGCGCGCGTCGGGCGACGGCATCGTGGCGACGGTCGCCACGGACCGCGACAGCCGGCTGAGGGTCCGCATCCGCCCGGCGGGCGAGGGGGTGTTGGCGGTTGCGATCAGCGCCAAGGGCAGCAACGTCGAGCGGGTAGCCCTCGATCTGCGCGCCCGGCGTGGCGAGCGGTTCTTCGGGTTCGGGGAGCGGTCGAACGCCGTCGAGCACCGTGGCCGCACGGTCGAGAACCGGGTGCTCGACGGTCCGTACCGCGCCGACCAACTCGACATCGTCAGTGGTCTCGTCCCCGAGCAGGGCTTCAGCCGCCGCCGCGACGCCACGTACTTCCCGGTTCCGTGGGTGCTGTCGAGCCGTGGCTACGGCCTCCTCGTCGACAATGACCACGCCAGCCGCTTCGAGCTCGCCGTGCCCGAGCGGACGGACCGCTGGCGCACGGAGGTCGACGCCAGCTCGCTGCGTCTCCGGATCTTCGCCGGACCGACGCCGGCCGAGGCGCTCGAGCGAATGACAGCAACGATCGGCCGCCAGCCCGCGGCGTCGACACCCGCCGTGTTCGGCCCGTGGTGGCAGGCCAGCGACGACGAGGACACCGAGCTCGCTGCCCTGCGCACCGCCGGCGTCCCGATGTCCGTCGCCCAGACCTACACGCACTACCTGCCGTGCGCCGACCACCGTGGCCGGCGAGACGACGAGCGTGCCCGCACGACCCGGCTGCACCGAGCGGGCCTGGCCGTGACGACGTACCTCAACCCGATGGTGTGCACCGGCTTCCCGGCCGTGTACCGGCGCGGTGTCACCGAAGGCGCCTTCACGCAGACCCGCCGTGGCGAGCCCTACCGCTACCAGTACTCGACGGCGACGCAGTTCGACGTCGCCCAGTTCGACTTCTCGACGCCCGTCGGCAGCCGGCTGTTCGGCGACGTCGTCGAGCTCACCGTCGCCGACGGGTACGACGGCTGGATGGAGGACTTCGGCGAGTACACCCCGACCGACGCAGTCTCTGCTGACGGCACGCCCGGCGACGAGATGCACAACCGCTACGTGGAGCAGTACCACGCCAGCGCCGCGTCAGCCGCCGGAAGCGCACGGCGACCGATCATCCGCTTCAACCGCTCGGGCTGGACCGGTGCGATCGAGCACTCGCAGGTCGTGTGGGGAGGCGACCCGACGGCGACGTGGGGCTTCGACGGGCTGCGTTCGTCGGTGCTCGCCGGGCTCGGCATGGGGATGTCGGGCGTCAGCACGTGGGGTTCGGACATCGGCGGCTTCTTCATCTGGTTCGACGACCAGCTCACCCCAGAGCTGCTGCGCCGCTGGATCCAGTTCGGCGCCTTTTCGGGCGTGATGCGGCTGCAGGCAGGCGGCATCGAGCTCGGCCAGGCACCGAGGGCGACGATCCTCGACCCTGAGGTGCTGCCGACGTGGCGCCGCTACGCCCGGCTGCGCACACAGCTCTACCCGTACATCGCCGGTGCCGACGAGCACTACCGTTCGACGGGGCTGCCGATCATGCGCCAGCACCTGCTGACGCACCCAGACGATCCGGCAGCGGTGGCGAGCGACGACCAGTACCTGTTCGGCGCCGACCTGCTCGTCGCCCCCGCCGTGCGCCCTGGCACGCGGCGACGCTCCGTCTACCTTCCCGAGGGCGAGTGGATCGATCTCTGGCGCTCCACGTCGATGGATCGAGACGGGACGCTGCACCTTCGACGCGCCGAGCTCCGCGACGG
>JALZNU010000038.1 GCA_030857495.1 Actinomycetota bacterium
GAATGAGACATCGTCTTGGCTGTGGGTGTCACGGTCGAGGGCTTCGAGGGCAGCAGCTCGGTTGAGAAGCTTGTCCGAGACGAAGCGGCTTGACCGATACCGGGTGGCCATCACGCGTCCGAGGGCTCCGCGGTGGCGGAGCGCGACGGAACACCAGCGCTGGATCGCCTCAACACCCCCGAGCCCGGCGAGGGTGAACAACAGATCGTGGGGATTTGGCGGTGTGGGCTCCCGAGTCTCCCAATTCGACCATTGTGCGTAGTAGGCGATCGGTACTGACAGGACTTCCTCGCCGCGCTCGCTGACGATGTCGGGGTGATGAAATCTGAACTCCTCGAACGTCGCCGTCCGGTTGGTACCGATCGAGACGAGATCCTGGAAGGTCGTGATGACCTCCAGGTACTTTTCGACGTCGAGGCGGTCACCCTCAAGTCGAACTTGGAAGTCACGCCGAAGACCGCGCTCTGTCACGTGGTCGCCGACGGTCGTGAACTCTTCGCACATCGAGAGGGTCATGCCGTTTTCTAGTTTCGTGATGCGATCGGGCGTTGGATGGGCTTCGAGTACGACAAGTGGCTCGCCTTCGGGAACTTTCCCGGGGAAGTAGCGCTTCTCTCACATCGACGTCTCGTCATCGAGTCCGAGCACACGTCAGGCAACGGATCGTACGTGGCTCGCCATCACCATCGGCGGTGTCCCCATCGGCGCCGCTGAGCGAGTGTTCTTCCGTGGTAGCCCAGAACGTGAGCTGGAACACGCGCAGCGCTGGCGCCTTGCCGACACCCGGCACACGCAACGTCATCCTGCAATTCCAGGTACTTCACCGAAGCTGGAGGCACGATGACCCTCAGCGGACTGTCCGCATGCCGTGTGAAGATCACGTGGGGTTACATCGAGCGCTGCTGGGCGTAAAACATGGAAGCATTCTCGCTGAGGGCTTCCCTATGTGTTGGAAAACGAGCTTGACCTGACCGTCAGTACCTGCTAGGCTAATATGCTTGGGCGTTTAGCTCAGTGGGTTAGAGCGCTTCCCTTACAAGGAAGATGTCGGGGGTTCGAGTCCCTCAACGCCCACCTCGCCCGTAGACGCGTGAGATATTCAGTGGTCGACACCGCGTCAGTATCGCCGCGAGCCGCCTCAGCGAATTGACACTATCCCTGGGCCAGGAACGGCGCAGCTCGCACCAACGTCACCAACAGTCCCGCGTCTCGAGCGACCGTGCGTGTGAGGCGCTGGAGGCGGTCCCCGGGAACGATCGCTAACTGGCGTCCGTCGTAGCGGTCGTCGACGCACGGCGCATCGCGTCGGCGGCGAGATAGACAAGGGTGCCGAGCGCCACCGACGCCGCCACCGTTCCGATTAGCCCGAGTGCGCTCCGGGCGATGCCGCGCAATGGTGGGTTGGCAGCGAAGTAGCCGCCGATGTCCCACAGCTGGCTGGGTATGAAGTGTGCCGACCATAAACAGGCCGTGGCGGCAGCGGCTGCCGGCAGCACGCCCGGCCAGAGCCTGTCGAGTCCGATCGCGAACAGCGTGCAGCCGGCGCCGAGGGCCGGCAGCAGGTACCGAGCGTGCGGGCTGCCGCCATCGCTGGCATGTACAGCGAGCATGCCGACCACAGCGGCGGTGGCGAAGCCACACAGAGCGAACGGCGGCCGCCGCACGGTCGCCGCTGCGCGCCGTCCGCGCCTCGCGGTGAGGATGACGCCGATGAGTGCAGCGGCTCCGAAACCGGCGGCCACGAGGAAGGGGGCGGTCTGGTAGCGCTCACCGGGCGCCGAGGTGGAGGTCAGACGGTGGTACACGTCGGACCACAGAGACCCGGTGGTGACGACCTCGAGGAGGTTCGAACCTTCGGGAAAGTCGAAGTAGTCGAGCAGGAACGACGAGCCGGTGAGGTCGCCGTAGAGAGCGACGTTGCGCGCGTAGAACCATCCGAAGAGCAGCACGGCGGGACCGAGGCCGACACCAATGATCATGGCGCTCCGTCGCGCAAGGGCCGCTCGTCCGACGTCGGATCGAAGCGCTTGATGGGCGGCGACGAAGAGGACGACGAGGACGGCGAGGAACATGGCCGACGCACGGGTGCCCGCCGCGACGACCGCCCAGGCACCGACCAGGATGAGATCTCGTTGCCGAAACCCAACGGTCACGAGGCGTGCCGCGGCGAGGAGCACTCCGGTCGCCGAGAGGAACGCGAGACCGTCATTGATCCCGGCACCGAACGTGTAGTGCACAAGTGGCAGGAACGCCGCGACGGCGGTGGCCGCCAGCGCGACTCGGCGCGACCCGCCGGTCACGATCATCGCCAGCGCGTTCGTCATCACCAGCCCCAGCGTCGCAAAGAACACGTTCGCCAGACGGACGAACAGCAAACCACCATCGCCTCGGTCGAGACTGTCGGACAGCCAGATCAGTGGTGCCACCGCGACATAGAACAGCGGAGGGTGGTTCGCGACCCACACCGACCGGTGCTCGGCGTCGCCCGCCTCGGCAATGTTCTGCCGCCAGTCGGTCGCTTCGATGGGAGCTTCGATCGGGTCGTCGATCTCGGGGAGCCGACCGCTCGTGATGCTGTGCGCGTACCCAAGGTGAGCGCTCTCGTCCGGCCCCGAGAACGCCTGCATCTGCAGCGCGAAGTTGAGCGAGGCGACCACGAACGTGACCAAGACTGCGATCAGGCCGATTCGCCCGAGTCCGAACCCGGCGACGTGCGCCCGGGCTCGGCTCGGTGCACGACGCCTCCCGAACTCCCAGCCGCCGATCGTCGTCGACACATCAGAAGCGCTGGGAGACGACCGGGTGACGCGGTGATGCTCTGATTCTCGCTCAGCATCATGCGAGTTGCCAAAGATCATCCTGCAACGTATCGAGGGCCAGGCATTGCGACATCGTAGGGCCATCGCCCCAGGCCGCTACTGGGGGACGAGCTACGTGCGCAGCGTGTGTCGGCGTAGCACGAGCGCCTCTCGCCGAAGCAGCTGCACCGGTTGGCAGCTGAGCGGGAGATCACATGAGCGCCGGGGCATGTAGTTCGTGGCGAAAAGGCGGGCCGCCACTGGAGCTCACGATCGACGACGCGGTGTGGGCTGATTGGCTCCGGAGTCACCGCCCCTGACCAGCAACTCGCGGGACACGGAGCGAAACGCACGCTGGGGCGGCCGTGGCTACAGTCCCCGCAATCGGTGACTACTACGAATGGTGGCTCGGAGGCGGTGACTGGTACGACCGAGGTCAGCAGCGCGAGATCGATGCGCTCGCCGAGTCGGGTGCACGCGAGCGGACCCGCATGGCGTCCAAGATGCGCAAGCAGACAGGCGACCTGCAAGCGCAGATCGACCAGCTCCGCACGGCCCTCGTCGCGGCGATCGAGCTGCAGACGATGCAGGGCCAGCTCGCCGAGTACGCCGACGCCGCAGCGGCACGGCGCTACGCCAGAGACGTCGTCGCGCTGATCGCAACGGGACCTCGCGACGACACCGGGCCGCCGATCGTCCCGACGGACGTGCCGAGCTACTGGCTCCCACCTGCAGTAAGAGCCGTCGTGGCGCGAACGAGCGGCGACGACGCGGAGGCGGACGAGCTGGTCGACCTCGCCCGCGGCCGCGACCCCGAGCGCACCGATCGGTTCCTCACCCTGCTGGCCGGTGTCCTGCGCCGTGCCGACCTGGCGAACGAACTCGAGGCACAGCTCCCGAGAACCGCGAAGGTGACGCCGATTCAGCGTGCGCTCTGGACCGCCGTTGCGGAGGGTCGCTACGGGGATGGAGCATCCGACGTCCTCGTGCACCCTGCTCGCCGAGGACGCCACGGGTGAGGACGATGCGCTGCGGGCTATCGCGCTCGACGTGATCGGCAGGACGGTCGTGGTCGACGTCGCCGTCGGACTCCACGCCATCGCGATCACTCCGCCGCCGACGGCGACGGTCAAGGTCGGACCCTCCCTCGCCGTCGACGTCACACCTCGTCGGGCGCCACGGACACCTCGTGGCAGGCAGCAACGTCGGCGACGATGCACGAGCAGTTCGCAGAGGAACGGATCAAGTGGCGCTACGGCGCCATCGGTCTCGCAGCCGTCGCCGTCGTGTTGGCCGTCATCGGCGCCATCGGCGCAACGGCCGGGCTCCTCGTGTTCGCCGGGCTGCTGCTCGCCGCTGGCGCGGCATGCGAGGGCGTGTACCGGTGGCGGGCGGTGCAACACACCACGGAAGTGACCGAGCGACTGTCGGTCGTCCAGCAGCGCGTCGACGCGGCAGCAGGCAAGCAGGCAGCGGCACGGGAGGCGGCGCGAGCGCGGACACGCGAGGCGAACACCCTGCTCGACGCAATCCGCCGGTGGGCCGGGGCGCCGGTGGCGTCAGGTGCCTCGCAGCTCGGCGACGACGGGCGCGAAGACGTCGATGTCCTCGCCACCGACCGACACGAAGCTGAATCCCCAGCGCTCGCGGCGGCTCCGGAGATCGTCGACGAGCTTGGCGGGGGGTCCGATCAGGGCGAATGGTGACTCGGCGATCATCGCCGGCTCGACACCGGCGAACGCCGCCATGTCGTCGATGGCCTTGTCGGTGGAGGCGTCGTCGGCGGTGACCGACACCATGAACGCCCGGATGCTCAGCTCGATGTCGTCGAAGCGGTCGCCCGCAGCCTCCCGCACGACGGCGACCTTCTCTTCGACCGCCTCGGCCGTCATCGATGCGAGCGCCTCGGGGCCGATCGCGCCGGCGGTCAGCGTGGCGTTGACGCCGACGATGTCGGCCTCCCGGGCGGCGATGCCGAGCACCCTCGGACCACCGCCGCCGATGAGGATCGGCGGGTGCGGCTGCTGCACGGGCTTCGGCATCCCTTCGTAGTCCGTGACGCGGTAGTGCTCGCCCTCGAACGAGAACGGACCGTCAGCCATCGCCCCCTTGATCACGGCCAGTCCCTCGACGAACCGATCGACACGGACACCCGGCCGGTCGTAGGCGATGCCCGACTGGTCGTAGTCGGTCTTCATCCACCCGGCGCCTATGCCGATCTCGACCCGACCGCCGCTCAGCACGTCGATCGTCGCCAACTCCTTGGCGAGCACGACCGGGTGCTTGTAGTCGTTGTCGAAGACGAGCGCGCCGACACGCAGCTCGGTGGTGGCGTCGGCCATCGCCATCATCGCCGGGATCGGTGCCAGCTGCTCGCTGAAGTGGTCTGGCAGGGTGGCCACGTCGTAGCCGTGGGCTTCGATGCGACGGGCGAGGTCGGCGAGATCGCGCTGCTCGCCGAGCTGGACACCGAACCGGAACGGACGCCTTGGGGCTGTGGTCACGGCGTCACGGTAACGCCCGGCGAGCTGCCGCTGCCCGATCGGGGTGGGCCACTAGCCTGAGGTCCCTGTGCGTCCTGTGGTCTGGATCCTTCGCTTCGTCGCGATCCTCGTCGCGGGCGCCCTTCTCGTCACGAGCGTCGTCGTCGCCGTGGCGCCGCGTTTGTGGGGCGTCGCCAACTCGCACCAGGAGGCCGCCGTTCCGCTACCCGAGTTCGAGCCGCTGTCGGGCCGCTCGTTCGCCTACGACCGAGACGGCAACCTGATCGACATCTACGAGCTGGAGAACAGTCAGCCCGTCGAGCTCACCGACATTCCCGAGCGCGTCATCTCGGCGTTCCTCGCCGTCGAGGACAAGGAGTTCTTCGAGCACGACGGTGTCAACCTGCGCAGCCTCGTGCGGGCGACCCTGTCGAACTTCGCCTCGGATGCACCCCAGCAGGGCGCCTCGACGATCACGATGCAGGTCGTCAAGAACGAGTTCCTCGCCGGACTCGACCGCGACGGCCGCTACAAGCTGCTGCAGATCCACTACGCCCGGATGCTCGAGAACGAGCTCTCGAAGCCCGAGATCCTCGAGCGCTACCTCAACACGGTCTTCTTCGGCAACAACGCCTACGGCGTCCAGGCCGCGTCCGAGACGTACTTCGCCAAGAACGTCGATGAACTGACGTTCATCGAGGCGGCGTTCCTTGCGGGACTCGTGCGGGCACCCACCACATACGACCCGATCAACAACCCCGAGCGCAGCCGCAACCGCTTCGTGCAGGTCCTCGAGCGTCTCGTCGAGGACGGCAAGGCGACCCGCAAGGAAGCCCGCCTGCTGAGCCGCGGGTTCGTGCTGCCCGAGCGCGTGCGCTCGCTGCCGACCGAGCAGGTCACGCCGTCGTACTACAGCGAGGCGCTGCGGGAGTACCTGTTGCGGCGCTCGACGATCCTCGGGGACACGTTCGAGGAGCGCTACAACAAGCTCTACCGCGGCGGGCTGCGGATCCACACGACGCTCGATCCTGTGATGCAGCTGCAAGCCGCAGCCGCACGCGACAAGGTGCCGCCCAACACGACGGGCATCGACGCCGCCGTCGTGTCGCTCGACACTCAGACGAGTGCGATCCGGGCGATGATCGGCGGCAGCGGGTTCACGCCCGAGAACCAGGTCAACATGGCGTTGGCGCCACGCCAGACCGGTTCGAGCATCAAGATCTTCGTGCTCGCCGCAGCGCTGCAGGCCGGCGCCCTGCCCGACGACATCGTCGACGGCTTTACCGACTGCAGCTTCCCGATCGTTGATCAGCCCGGCGAGTTCTTCGAGATCACCGAGGACGCCGTGACAGGTGGCCTCTACACGGTCGAGGAGAACACAGCGCGGTCGATCAACTGCGCCTACGCACGGCTGTCGATGATCGTCGGGCTGAACCGCGTCGTCGACATGACGTATCGCATGGCCGATTCGCCGTACCTGTTCCAGGGGCAGACGCCCGACGATCGTGCACAGATCCAGCCGTTTACTGCATACGTCACCGGATCGAACGAGATGAGCACGCTCGACATGGCGTCGGGTGCGCAGACCATCGCCAACGAGGGCGTCCACCATCGCCCGTACTACGTGGATCGCATCGAGAACGAACGCGGGCAGGAGATCTATCAACACTTCGACGACGGCACGCAGGTGCTCGATCGCAACGTCGCGCTCAACGCGATCAAGGTGCTGAAGAGCGTGTTCGGGCAGGAGCCGCCGGGCACCGGCCGCAACTTCCCGCTCGCCGACGCAAGACCCGCGGCCGGCAAGACGGGGACGCAGGAGGCCAACACCAACGCCACGTTCGTCGGCTTCACGCCGCAACTGACGACCGCCGTGTGGATGGGCGACCCCGACAAGTACACGTCGATGGACACGACCAACGTTCCCGAGTTCACCGAGGACGTGCAGGGCGGCCGGCTGCCGACGGAGATCTGGAAGACGTTCATGGACGCCGCCCTCGCCGGACGACCGGCGTTGGACTGGCCGGCGCCTCCACCGCCGTCGCGTTTCCACGCACGGCTGTTCCTGCCCGGCAAGGAGTGCGTCAACCGGGTCGTGCGTTACGAGACACGCGTCGTGAGCAACGGCTTCGCAGGCAGTGGCTTCGGCGGTGGCCCCGCAGGACGTGGCTTCGGGGGTGGCGTCGAGACGCCGGGCACCGAACCGCCGGGAACCAAAGGCCCGCGACCGACCCAACCGCCCCCGCCGCCCACCGAGCCGCCTGCCACCGAACCGCCTGCCACCGAACCGCCGGCGACGCAACCGCCTGCCGCCACCACCACCACGACGCGCCCTGGTTCGATCACCACCGCTGCGACGGCTCCTCTTCCTCCTCCGCAGCAGACCTCACCGCGCACGACGGACCCGCCGGCGCCGGTCACCCAGTTGGTGCCGGTGTACGACGACCTCGTCGCCACCACGATCCGCCCCGACGTGCTCAACCCCAACGCCCCGATCCCGAGCGTGCCGGTCAACCAAGCCGTCTTCTCGTGCTGACCTGATGGCTACGGCGGTCGCAGCGCAGCTGATCGAGCTGCAGGATCTGGACACGCGCCTCGACCGGCTTGCCCTTGCGCGGCGCAACGCTCCCGAGCACGGCCAGCTCGACGCTGCTCGCAGCGATGTACAGCAGGCGGCACAACGTCGCGCCGAACGACAGACGCGATTTGGCACCATCGACGAGCAGATCGCCGCCAACGAGAAGGAGTCCGAGCGGCTCGGCGTCACGAGGGACCGACTCCAGGCACAGCTGCGCACAGTGATCGCGCCGCGTGAGGCGGAGGCCCTGATGCACGAGATCGACGACATCAACGCCCGCCGCAGCGAGCTCGACGACGCCGAGCTGGCGGCGCTGGAAGAACAGGAACAGCTGATGTCCGAGCTCGATGCCGACGAGAGCACCGAGCCCCAGCGCGTCGAGGCGGTGGGTGCCGCACAGGCTGCGCTCGATGAGGTGCTCGCCGACTTCGATAGCCAGATCGCCGCTGCGCAGGAAGACCGTAGGTCGCGCGTTGCCGCCGTTTCGGCGGCGACGGTGGCGCGTTACGAGCGACTGCGGTCAAAGCTCGGCGGCGTCGCCGTTGCCCGCTTGAACGGGCGGCAGTGCACGGGTTGTCACCTCGACCTCTCACCCGGCGAGCTCGACCTCGTCCGCCACGCCGCCGGCGACGAGCTGGTCGAGTGCCCGCAGTGCTCGCGGCTTCTGGTCCGTTGATCCTCTGGCACGTCGCCACCGCTGTCGCCGCCGTCGCCGCCGTGTTCGGTGATCCACGGTTCGACTACCGGCTGCTCCTCGTCGGTTCCGTGCTGCCGATGCTCGACGCCGTGACCGGTGGGCGCTGGATCATGCACACGCTGGTGTTCAGCGTCGGCCTCGTGGTCGTCGTGATGCTCGCCACCATCGGACGCCGCGATGTCCGTCGCCGCTGGCTGGCGTTGCCGATCGGGACTCTCCTCTACCTCGTGTTCAGTGCCTCGTGGAACGACGCTGCGACGTTCTGGTGGCCAGCCGGTGGCTGGGGCGTGCTGGGCGACCAGGACGTGCCGTTCGTCGAACGGCCGTGGGTCGTGACCGCTGGGCTGGAGGTAGCTGGCCTGGGGATGGTGATGTGGGGCTGGCGGCGAGCCCGCCTGAGTGAGCCGCGGCGCCGTGACGAGTTGCTCAGCGAGGGTCGCCTCGACTTTGTGATGAACTGACGACGATGCTGATCCTCGTCCGGCACGGGCGGACCGAAGCGAACGCTCAGGGTCTGCTGCAGGGCAGGCTCGACCTCCCGCTCGATTCTGTGGGTGCCGACCAGGCAATCGCCGTGGCGCACCGCATCGGCCGCGCGGACGAGCTCATCTCCAGCCCGTTGCAGCGCGCACGCCAGACGGCCGATGCGTTCGATCAGGAGTACACGATCGACGATCGCTGGCTGGAGCTCGCGTATGGCGAGTTCGAGGGCAAGTCGTACCAGGGCATCGCGGGGGTGTGGACGCAGTGGAACAAGGATCCCCACTACGCGCCCTCCGGCGGGGAATCGCTAGCCACGCTCGACGCGCGAGTCGGAGAGGCGCTCGACGAACTGCTCCAGCGGGCGGCCGATCGCGTGGTCGTCGTCATCACCCATGTGTCGCCGATCAAGGCCGCCGTCGCTCGTGTCGTCGGCGGCGGTTACGACTTCGCCGTGCGGTCGCACCTCTCGCACGCCGCGATCTGCCGCATCGAGCTCCGCCCGATGGGCCCCGTTCTGTTCTCATTCAACGAAACCGTCCCCTGACCACTCGTTCTGTCCGCAAGAACGTGCCCATTCGGGCAGATATCTACGGACAGAACGAGCGGCCGGCTCGCTCGATCACTCGGTGACCTGCGTCGGTCCAAGCACCTCGAAGTCTCCTGTGGCAAAGTCGTACACCGCAGTCATCGGCGGCTCGCCTTCGGTTCCCGGGGCCGGGTTTCGTTCGATCATCTCCATGCGGACACGCCGAGAAGGAAACACTGCGTGCAGATGCAGCGTGGTGTCACGGCTGTTCACGGTGCCGTGAACGGTCCCGGCGGGAATGAAAATGACGTCGCCGGACTCAACATGTTGCACGT
>JALZNU010000039.1 GCA_030857495.1 Actinomycetota bacterium
TTGTGCAGGTCGACCGAGATGCTCGTGACGCCGTCGACCGAGAAGTCCCACGGCGGCGTCGGTTCACCGAGCGCAGCGAGATGGGGGAGCGTGACGCCACCCATGCAGGCGTCGACGTGAAAGTTGGCGCCGCTCCCCGTCGCGATCGCGGCGAGGTCGGGGACCCTATCGATCACTCCCTGCGGGTACGACGGCGCCGAGCCGACGACGAGCACCGTGTCGTCGTCGACCGTGGCCGCCATCGCGTCGACGTCGGCGCGCCAGTCGTCGCCGACGGGTACACGCCGACTCTCGACACCGAAGTAGTGGCAGGCCTTCTCGAGCGCGGCGTGCGCACTCGCCGGCAGCACGGCGTTGGGGGAGTGGATGTCGCGCTCTGCCCGTCCTCGCTCGCGGGCCGCCTTGACCGTGAGCAGCAGGCTCTCGGTGCCGCCCGTGGTCATGAAGCCTGCCGTGTGCTCGTCTCCTCCCGTCCAGCGGCGGACGATGTCGACAACCTCTGACTGGATCCTGGCGAGGCTCGGGAAGGCGGCGAGGTTGAGCGCGTTGTCGGAGGCGAAGAGGCGGTATGCAGTGTCGGCAACCGCCATCACCTCCTCACCACCGAAGTAGGCGAGGCTGAAGACGCGACCGTCCTTCCAGCGGACGTCGTCGCGGCGATACTGCTCGAGTCGGGCGAGGATCTCGTCGGCGTCAAGCCTGCCGGCGTCCTCCCAGGTCAACAGCCGCCGCTGGCCTTGACGATGGGGTAGGGGTTGACGGCCGAGCCACCCTTCGGGTGGACCTCGAGGTGGAGGTGCGGGCCCGCGGAGTTGCCGGTCGAGCCGATGTAGCCGACGACGTCACCGGCCGACACGTACGAACCGGCCTTGATGCCATCGGGGAAGCCGTCGAAGTGGGCGTAGAAGAAGTACGTCCCGTCCTTCGTCGCGATCTTGACGCCGTTGCCCGACAGCGAGCCCGGTTGGTCCCAGTACTTCTGGATGATCCGGCCGGAGACCACGGCGTAGACCTCCTTGCCGCGGTCGGCGATGATGTCGACACCGAGGTGGTATCGCCCTGCGCCACGGGGTGCTTGCCAGGAGTCGCCGAACCAGCACGGACCCTGCACGGGAACGTGCTCGAGCCGGATGCCGTTGCCGGTCGGAGTCTGGGGCGCCTGCATCGCAGACAGACCGAGGGCGTTGGCGGTCACCTGGTCGACACGGCCCGACGCCCGGATCCCCTTCGTCTGCTGGAAGCGCACGACAGCGCCAGTCGTGGCCGAGCCGAAGACGCCGTCGGCGCCTCCGGCGAACGACACGCCGCGGTTGCCGAGCGCCCGCTGCAGCGCGAGGACACGGGCGCCGCGCTCGCCGTACACGGGGTAGCCCGACGCCGTCTCACCGGTACCGGGCGTGACACTGCCGGTGCCCGACCCGAGACCCATGACCTTGGCCGTCGACGAGTCGACGACACCGCTCACCGTGATCCCATTCGTGCGCTGGTAGAGCTTGAGCGCCGACGTGGTCGCCGCACCGAAGATGCCGTCGGCTCCGCCCATCAGGTACATCCCGGTGCGCATGATCGCCTGCTGCACTTCGCGCACCCCAGCGCCGCGGTCTCCCTCCTTCAGTCCGACGTACTTGCCCGACCGAGGCACTCCGCCGCCGCCCCCTGACGAGGACGAACCAAGCGCCTGGCGAGTGGCAGCGTCGTAAACACCAGTCGCCCGGAGACCCTTGCGCTGCTGGAAGGACTTCAGCGCCGACTGCGTCGCCACACCGAACACGCCGTCGGCGCCACCGAGCACGTAGATGCCGGAGTTGATCAGCGCCCGCTGCATCACCCTGACGGACTCGCCGCGTGAGCCGAGGCGGAGCGCCGAGCTGGAAGGCGGCGCCGCAGGGGTCGATCCTCCTCCACGCAGCGAGATGCCCATGATGCGTGCCGTCGCAGAGTCGACGACGCCCGTCACGGGCAGCCGATTGACGATCTGGTAGGCCTTGACGCCCGACGTGGTGCCGGGTCCGTATACGCCGTCGACACCGCCGAGCAGGAAGCCACCGGCGCGAACGATCGCGCGCTGGATCGACCGCACGACGTCGCCGGTCGCACCCTGGCGCACCGTGCCCGACGAGGAGGTGATGGCACCCGAGGTGGAGCTGGATGGGGCGCGTCCCAGCCCGAGCAGCCGAGCCGTCGAGGAATCGACCGTGCCCGTGCGGGACAGGCCGTTCACCTGCTGGAACGCCTTCACGGAGTACGCCGTCGCCCAACCGAAGATTCCGTCGGCGCCGCCGTGCACGTACGAGCCCTTCGACATCAGTGCCCGCTGCAGCACCTTGACCGACTCGCCACGCGAGCCGATCTGGAGCCCGACGAACGAGTTCGGTCTGTGCGCCGAAACCTGTGCCGGTGACACCACGCTCGTGATGGCCGAGCCCGTGAGCAGCGACAGGGCGATGCCCATGGACATGACAATGGCGGACCTACGAATCACAGGTGATGCATCGACCATCGCCGCCTTGCGCTCAATGTGCGCCGGCAGCCGACGATCGGCGACGGCGAACCCCCCAACGACGCAGTCGCAGGTCAGCAGTGGTGGGGCGCCCCGAGCCACCGTCTCGATGACCGCCTGCGGTCTTTCACGTAACTTACATAACGGAGATTATGGGCGTACGGCTACGAACGCCCATCAATCTCCGCAGGCGAACGACCCACACGCGACCCGGCCGACCACCGTCTGGGCGGGATTCGTGCCATTTCATGCTCTGGGCGGGGTCTCTTTCAACTGCTGGAAGAGATCCCGCCCAGACGGTCGTGCTGTCGTCAGCTCGTCGCTGGGGTAAGCGATGCGTTCGCCACGGGTGTTGCTGCCTCGATGAGGGTCGTGAGGATGTCGACAAGCTCGGACTTGGTGATCCTGGAGCCGGCGTCGGCGACGTCGTGCTGTGCGTCGTCGATGGCGCAGCGCAGCATGTAGAGCTGATCGTGCAAGTCGTCGAGCGATGACCGTGCGACGACAAGTTCGGACTCGCTGAGTTCGAGCTCGTTCGCGCGCTGGCGGGCGACCCAGGCCCATTGGCGGCAGCGCTGACTGCAGTAGCGGCGCGGACGGCCGATCGTGCCGCCGTGGGCGATGATCCCCCGGCACCATTTACACCGGCTGCCTTTCGTCATGACAAAAGAGTAGACATACGAGCGGCTGTCTGGGCGGGATCTCTTTCAACTGCTGGCAGAGATCCCGCCCAGACCGTGGAATGGTACGAATCCCGCCCAGACGGTGGTGAGCGGGACGTCGCTCGGTCGACTCGACGTCCGTTGAGGACGCGAGCAACTAGCGTGCCGGGCATGGCCGAGGGCGACGCGACGACCATCGGCTCGTCCGACCCGTTCTCCGACATGGTCGGGCTGGTCGCCGGGCCTATCGCTGCGGGGATCCGCTCGATCGAGCAGTTGCGGCGAGGGGTTGACGAGTTCTTGCGTGGCGTGGAGAACTTCAACGCCACGATGGAGAACCTCAACGAGACCGCCGCGCGGATCAACCGGCTGCTCGGCGACATCGAGGAGCCGGTGCGGACGGCGATGCCTCAGATCTCGCGCACGGTGCGCACTGCGGACGACATCAGCCAACGAATGGCCAACTTCCCGGTCGACGTCGCCGAGTTCATGCGCTCGATGATGGAGCTCAGCAAGCGCCTCGCTCCCCTCGTCGGGCTCGCCGAGTCTGCCGGCGGGATGTTCGGCCTGCGCATCCCCGGCTTCGGCATGGGGCGTGCAGCCCCCTCCCCTCCCCCACCACCGGCCGCCGAGCCCGAACCGGCACCGGACCGCACGCGTCGGGCCGCTCGATCGAGCGCCAACCGACCGGCGTCGACACGAGCGCCGAAGTCGTCGAAGTCGTCGAAGGCGTCCACGAAGTCGAAGCCCAGACCGACGACATCGCGCCGCTGAGGCTCCCCATGAGCGTGCGGCGCAGCGGCGGGACTCCGGCGACGGTCGCGCTCGCACACGCCGGCGTCACGTTCCGGGAGCACGCCTACGAACACGACCCTAGGAATCCCTCCTTCGGCCTCGAAGCCGCCGCGGCTCTCGGCGTCGACGCCGCCTGCGTGTTCAAGACGCTGCTCGTCGCCGGGCCCGACGGCACACTCGCCGTGGGCATCGTGCCCGTCGAATCTCAACTCGACCTGAAGGCGTTCGCCGCAGCGATCGGCGTGAAGCGGGTGACGATGGCCGATCCGGCGGTCGCCGAGCGCACCACCGGATACGTGCGTGGCGGCATCAGTCCGATCGGCCAGAAGCGTCCGCTCGTGACGTTCCTCGACGCGTCGGCGATGCGGCACGACAGCATCTTCGTCTCGGGCGGTCGGCGTGGGTTCGAGATCGAGCTCACCGCCGGCGACTTGCTACGCGTCACGAACGGATCGTCCGCCGAGATCGCCACGCCACTGCGCTGAGCTGTCCGTGGATTCCCGACTGAGCCGCCGACGGGTCACACGAAGGGTGTCTCGGCGATGCGTCCGGGAAGGATGGTGCCGCGCACGTCGATGTCGACGTCGTCGCCGAGCTTCAGCTCGGGGGTGACGTAACCGAGGGCAATCCCGTGTTCGAGCACCGGCGAGTAGTTGCCGCTCGTCACCGTGCCGACCTGCTCACCGCCGGCATGGATCGGGCATCCGCTGCGCGGCGGGCGACGGCCCTCGGTGACGACGCCGACGAGCGTTCTGGAGACGCCGATCTCCCGCTCGCGTTCGAGCGCACCACGGCCACGGAAGTCTCCCTTGTCCCACCCGACGACCCACTCGAGCCCCGCCTGCAGCGGCGTGATGCCAGGCCCGAGCTCGTTGCCGTGCAGCGGGAGGGCCGCCTCGAGGCGCAACGTGTCGCGGGCGCCGAGCCCTGCCGGCACCACTCCCGCGTCGACGATCGCCGACCACAGGTCGGCTGCGGCATCGGCGGGCACAGCGATCTCGACCCCCGACTCTCCGGTGTAACCGGTGCCGGCGACCGTGCAGGCGACACCGCGCCAGTCGAGCGCCTGCACCCGGAAGCGGCGCACCTCGGCTGCCCCGGGAAACACGGCGGCGAGGCGCTCGGCCGTCCGCAAGCCCTGGACGGCGAGCACGGCACGGCTGTGCGTCGTCTCGACACCGCCGATGGCGCGGCGCACTCGATCGGTGTTGGAGGCGTTCGGCATCACGTCGAACACGTCGGCGGCGGCGTCCTGGCGCGGATGCCACCAGACGATGATGTCGTCGAGCACCGAGCCGTCACGGGCATCGAGCAGGTGCGTGTACTGCGCCCGGCCCGGCGCCACCTTTGCGAGGTCGTTGGTCAGCTGGCGCTGCAGCAACTCGTGCGCGTCGGCGCCCTCGACGCGCACGGTGCCGAGGTGCGACACGTCGAACACGACAGCGTCACGGCGGCAGGCGAGGTGCTCGTCGACGGTGCCAGACGGGTAGGCCAGTGGCATCTCCCAGCCGCCGAACGGCACCATCTTGGCGCCGGCGGCGCGGTGGACGGCATCGAGGGGAGAACGCTCTGGCTCGGACACCCCCGCAGCGTAGGCAGCGCCACGTCGGGCCCCCAGCTCGTCGCGCACCCGGTGCCGAGTTGGGTCAGCCGAAGCGGCGAGCGGCCGCGGCGAGCTCGGCTCGCCGAGCCTCGTCGGCGAGCGGCAACAGCTGACCGTCGACGTCCTCCTTGACGCCCGCCAGAGGCAACACGTTGAGCACACCCTGGCCCCTGCGCAGCACGTCGATCAGCTGGTCACCTTCGCAGAGCATGACGTCGGTGCCGCTGATGACGAGGTGGGCGGCGCCGATGTCGTCGGTGACGTGCCGGCGCACGTACTCGAACACCCTGCGCACGCGTGGCAGCTCGATGCCGGCGTCGAGCAACGTGCGCACGACGCGCAGCTCGAGCAGGTCGCGGTACGAGTAGAGCCGGCGGCTGCCACTCCCCTTCGCCGATGCCAGCGACGGGGTGACGAGGTCGGTGCGTGCCCAGTAGTCGAGCTGGCGGTAGGTGATGCCGACGACCTTGGCCGCCTGCGTCCCGCTGTACCCCTGTTCGTTCATCCTCGTCCCCTTCTCCCCAACGCTCACAGCGACGTAGTTACTTGCGTGTGACTCATCGACTGTACCAGCCGCGGTCAGGGAGCGAAGTCTTCGGGGCTGACGTTCTCGATGAAGTCACGGAACTCGTCGATGATCTCCTCGGCGTCGTCGTCGTCGGACACGACGGCGGCCTCCTGGCCGCACTCGTCGACGAGATCCTCCGCGGCGAAGATCGGGGCACCGACGCGAACCGCGAGCGCAATCGCATCGGACGGCCGGCAGGAGATGACGTGATCGGGTTCGTCGCCGTCTGCCTCGTCGCTGTCCGTGGCGACGAGGTGCAGCTCGGCGTAGAAGGTGTGGTCGCGGACCTCGGTGATGACGATGCGAGCGAGGGATGCCCCGAACTCGCCGAGCAGGATGGCCATCAGGTCATGCGTGAGCGGGCGCGGCGGTTCGAGCCCCTCGAGCGACGTGTGAATCGCGGTGGCTTCCGCCGTGCCGATGAGGATCGGCAGCAGCCGGCGGCGTCCCTCCGGCTCGCGCAGGAGGACCATCGGGGTGTTGGCCGGAACCTCCACCCGGACGCCGATCAACTCCAGCGGCACCATGGTTCGATCGTACCGCGAGACGTCGCTTCGGCGCGTGCGAGGTTCAAGGGGCGAAGTGCTGGCGGAGCGCGATGTCCATCAGCGTGCCGCGCAGCCTCGTGCCTAGGTCGTTGAGCTCGACGAGACGGTCGCGGGCCAGCTCGCGACCGTGCGGGTTGCGCTGTCGCAGCAACGGCAGCGTCAGGCCCTCGAACAGCCCGACCTCTCGATCGGCCGACGTCCGCCAGCCGCGCAGGTGCCGAGCGTCGATGCCGAGGTCCATCAGTCGGGCGCAGAGCGACGTCACTGCGACCGCGTCCTCGTCGAAGAGCGCGTCGCCGAGATGGTTCGTCGTCGAGATCAGGCCGTAGCTGCAGAGGGCGTCGATCTGCGCTTGGGTGGCATTTGCCGACCGGGCGAGCTCGGCGGCGTCGACGAGTCCATCGGCGGGCTCTGCGCGCTCGAGTTCTGCCTCGTCGGGTTCCGTGGGCGCCGGTGCCGGTTCCGGCGCGATCGCGTCCGGTTCGGGCGCGGTCGCGTCCGGTTGGGTCGCTTTCGGTTTCGTCGCTTTCGATTGGGTCGCTCTCGGTTTGGCCACTTTCTGTTTGGTCGGTCTCGGCGCGGGCATGTCCGGCTCGACCGCCTGCTCGATCTTGTGAGTGTCGTCCTCGCTCACGTCGTCCTCCCCCGTGGGTGCCGCATCGTCGGGCGTGCTGGCGTTGCGATCAAGTGTCGGCGCCGGTGGCTCGGCTCGCGCGCCGAGGAGCGGCTCGCCGGCGACCGGCCTCTCGCTACCGGTACCAGTACCGGCGGTGGCGCCGACGTCGAGGCCGGGGAGGCGATCGCCGGACCGTCCTGCCTTGGCAGCCGCGGCAGTGGTCACGTTGCGGATGCCTCGCGGCGCTGCCGCCTGCTCCTCGGCGAGGATCTCGCCGGAGTCGATGCGATCCTTGATCACGCGCAGCGGGAGAAAGTTCTCGCGCTGCTCACGCAGGATCAACCCCAGCAGCTGGACGTCGTGGTCGTAGAACTTGCGGTAGCCCGACGGCGTGCGCTCTGGCTCGATGAGACCCTGGCTCTCGAGGAAGCGGATCTTCGAGATCGTGACGTCGGGGAACTCCTCCAGCAACAGTCCCAGCACCTCGCCGATCGACAGGTGCGGGAGTTCGTGGCGGATCCCCCCACCCACCGACGGATGTCCGGTGGTGTCAGCCATCGGTGCGCTCGAAGAAGACGAGCCGGAACTTGCCGATCTGCAACTCGTCACCGTGATGCAGCGGCCCTGAGTCCTTGCGCTCCTGGTTGATGTACGTGCCGTTGAGCGACCCGGCGTCACGGGCGACGTAGCCCTCGGGACTGTGCTCGATCTCTGCGTGGCGGCGCGACACCGTGATGTCGTCGAGGCTGATGTCGCTGTCGGGGTGCCGGCCGAGTTGCGTCACCCCGCCGTCCTTGAGGGTGAAGCGTGATCCGGCCTGCGCCCCCGCACGCACGATGAGCACGGCGGTGCCCGGTTCGATGTCGCCGACGGGCACGACGACGTCGTCGTCGGTACTCGGCGAGTCCTGCAACGGATCGACGCGTGTCAGCGTGATCGTGCGATCGGCGAGGTTGTCGAGCGGCGATCCGCAGCTCGAGCAGAAGTTGCTGTCGGGCGGGTTGCGGTGACCGCACTGGTTGCAGTGGACGTAGGACATCAGACCCCCAGGGCTCAGCCCTCGATCGTGGCCGCGTAAGAGGCGGCATCCATCAACGCATCCAAGGCGGCGTCCCCGTCGAGCTCGATGACGCAGATCCAGCCGTCGCCGTAGGGATCTTCGTTGAGCAGCTGTGGGTTCTCGGCGAGGGCGTCGTTGACCTCCACCACCGTGCCAGCGACCGGCGCGTACACGTCGGACACCGACTTCGTGCTCTCGACCTCGGTGATTGTCTCGCCAGCGCCGACGGTGGCGCCAGACGCCGGGACCTGCACGAACACGACATCGCCGAGTGCGTCCTGGGCGTAGTCGGTGATCCCGATACGAACGCGGTTGCTGCCGTCCTCTCGCTGGATCCACTCGTGGTCCGACGAGTAGAGGAACTGCTCGGGGACGTTCATGGACGAACCGTATCAATCCCGGCGACCCGCCCGGATGCCGTCGCGGATCTGAGGGATGTAGGCGACGGCCGTGTAGTAGCTGAGCACGAGACCGGGGATGCCGACGATCCATGCCGCGAGCTGGAATCCTTGGTGACCGGGGAAGTCGCTGGCACCGAGGAGGAAGCCGGGGATGGCGAACATCAGCCAGAACGTGGCTGCTTTTCCCCAGTACGTGACGTCGAATCGCTGCATGTGGAACACGAATGTGGCGATCACCATCGTGGACGCGACGATCACCTCGCGAACGAGCACGGCGACCAGGAACCACAGCGGCGCCGCGTCGTCGATGATGGTCGCCACGATCGCCACGACGAAGAGCACTCGGTCGACCGTGGGGTCGAAGACCTTGCCGAACTCGGAGCTCTGGTTCAGCCGTCGGGCGAGCCAGCCGTCGACCCAGTCGGTGGCGCCGAGGCCACCGAGGAGCCACCCGGCTGCCGCGCGGTTGTCTCGGCTGAGCAGGAGGTAGAGAAACAGCGGCAGGCACAGGAGTCGCGCGAGCGTGAACAGGTTGGGCCAGGTGAGCAGGCTGGACGTCACCGCCACCTTCGTCACGACCGGCTGGCCGAACGGCGAAGCCCCGTCAGGCGTCGTCGTCACCGGACGCGCCGGGCTCGACGGGCTCCACCAGCGAGGCGCCGCTGTTGGCGACCTTGTTGACGTCCATGCTCACGGGGTGCAGGGTCAGCAGGTCGCTGGCTGCCGGCACGAGCAGCGTCGAGAGCGACTCGATGTCCTGGTTCGCCGGATCCAGCCACTGATCCCACACCGATTCGGGCAGGATCACCGGCATCCGGTCGTGGATGGGTTCCATCGTCTCGTTGGCGCTCGTGGTGACGACGGTGGCGCTGTGCTGCCAGAGGTCCTTGCCGGCGTCGGCAGGGTCGCGCCACGCCGACCACAGGCCGGCGACGGCGAGTGGTTCTCCGTCGATGCGGCTGATGAACATCGGCTGCTTGCGCGGCTTGCCTGCCTTCGTCAGCGGTCCGTCGGGCGATCCCGCCTGCCACTCGTAGAAGCCATCCATCGGGATCAGGCAGCGGTGCTTCTTGAAGACGCCCTTGTACGCCGGCTTCTCGGCGAGGGTCTCGGAGCGGGCGTTGATCATCTTGGCGCCGATCT
>JALZNU010000248.1 GCA_030857495.1 Actinomycetota bacterium
CGTGTGCGGCACACCGTCGTAGAGGCCGAGCAGATCGGGCTCGTCCGAGTTGCGGTCCTCGACGACGATCACGACGTTGTCGAGCACGTGGGCCAGCTCGTCGGGCAGATCGTCGATGGCGTCGGCGACGAGCTCGCGGAACTCGTGCAGCGGCACGGGCTCCACGGGGTTCAGACGATCTGCAGCTCGGGGCGATAGACGCGAGTCGGACGCAGGTCGACGGCGACGCGCTCGGCGAGCGCAGTGAATGCCCTTGCCGCCTCGCTGTCGGGATCGACGGCGGTGATCGGCCTTCCGGTGTCGCCGCCTTCGCGGAGTGCGGGGATGAGTGGTAACTGTGCGAGCAGCGGCACGCCGAGCTCATCGGCGAGCGCAGCGCCGCCACCGGCACCGAACAGCTCGTAGCGCTTCCCGTCGTCACCGATGAACCACGACATGTTCTCGATCACGCCGCGAACCTCGAGGTTGACCTTCGCCGCCATCGCGGCCGACAGCTTGGCGACCTCCTGGGCGGCAGGCTGCGGCGTCGTCACTATGAACACCTCGCCGCGAGGCAGGTACTGGCTGAGCGAGATGGCGATGTCGCCCGTTCCGGGCGGCATGTCGACGAGGAGGTAGTCGGGCTCGTCCCAGAAGACGTCGGTGAGGAACTGCTCGAGCGCCTTGTGCAGCATCGGACCGCGCCAGACGACGGCCTGCCCGGCGGGCACGAAGTAGCCGATGGAGATGCAGCGCACGCCCCACCGTTCCGGCGGGATCAGCATCTGGTCGATGACGGTGGGCTCGCGGTCGGTGCCGAGCATCCGCGGGATCGAGTAGCCGTAGATGTCGGCGTCGACGACCCCGACCGAGTGTCCTGCCGCGGCGAGCGCGACGGCCAGGTTGGTGGTGACCGAGGACTTGCCGACGCCACCCTTGCCCGAGGAGATGAGCAGCGCCCGCGTGCGGCTCCCCGGCTGCGCGAACGGGATGGTGCGGCCCTCCGCGTGGCCGTGTCCCTGCTGCGAACCGGCAGAGCCGGCGGGGTCGCCGTGAAGTCGGGTGCGCAGCTCGGCGCGCTCGTCGTCGGTCATGACGGTGAAGTCGAGCGCCACCGCGTCGATGCCGTCGAGCGCGGTCACGGCGTCGCTGACGCGGCGCTGGATCTCGTTGCGCAGGGGGCATCCGGCGATGGTGAGAGCGACGAGGATGGCGGCACTGCCGCTTTCCACCTCGATGGATCGCACCATGCCGAGGTCGACGATGGAGCGGTGCAGCTCGGGATCCTCGACGGGACGGAGGGCCTCGAGAACCTGGTCGGCGGTGGCAGTCATGCCGTTCGCAGGCTACCGCTGCGGGGGTCGGCTAACATCCGCGGCCGTGTCCCGCCGCCTCCTCCTCGCCGTCCTCACCCTCGGACTCACCGCCGGATTGCTCGTGGTGCCCGGCGTCCAGCGCGCCGATGCCGAGTCCTGTCGCATCGATCGCGTGCTCAGCCTCGGCAGTCGCGGTGACGCGGTGCTCTGCGTCGAATTGCGGCTCATCGAGATCGGCTACATCGACCGCAGCGTCGACACGTTCTTCGGCACGCGCACGCGTGACGCCGTCGAGCGCTTGCAGCGCAATCGCGGTCTGCGCGTCACAGGTTCCGTCGGCGAGCAGACCGCCCGCTCGATGGGCATCTGGGGCGCAAAGGTGCCGACCCACCGGCCGATCGAGCGGCGCCGGATCGGCACGTCGATCAACGGCAACGCCATTGTGGCGTTCCGCTACGGCACCCCGGGCGGCACGCGCGTCGTCGCCGTCGGACAGATCCACGGCAACGAGCCCGGCGGCGCGCAGATCGCCGCCTACCTGCGGGCGCAAAGCAACCCAGGAGAAATCGACCTGTGGGTCGTCGACTCGGTCAATCCCGACGGATGGCGGGCGCAGAGCAGGACGAACGCACGTGGCGTCGATCTCAATCGCAACTTCAACTCGGGCAACTGGGTCTACGGTGGTGCGGGCACGGGGACCTACAGCGGACCGTACGCCGCATCCGAGCCCGAGACACGAGGGATGCAGGGCTTCCTCGACTCCGTGCGGCCACGGCTCATGGTCGTGTGGCACCAGGTCGGCCGCCACGTCGACGACAACCGATCGGTGGCCAACTACGAGTTGCTGCGCCGGTACTCGACCGTCACCGGGTTCCCGATCCAATCGACGACATCGTGTACGACGTGTGGCGGCACGCTCACCTCGTACCTGAACCTGCGCGTCAGTGGTGCGACGGCGTTCACGGTGGAGATGCCCACGGATTTCTCGTACGACATGGCGCGTGTCCATGCGATGGCATTCCTCGACATCGCCGGTCGCGCCTGAGCACCCGTCCTCGCAACCGTCCGGCTCGGTCGGCGCGCGGCGTTGCCCCTTGCTCACGGTAGAACTGAGGTCGTGGACCTACGCATCGGTGTCAGTCGATCCTCTCGCGAGCTCACCATCGAGCTCGCCGACAGCGATCGTGATGCCGTTCGTCAGCAGATCGACGACGCGCTGAACGGCACGACCGCCGTGCTGTGGCTGACCGACAAGCGCGGTCGTTCGTTCGCCGTGCAGGCAGCCAACATCCTCTACGTCGAGCTCGGGCTCGAAGAGGGCGGCCGCCGCATCGGCTTCGGTGGCTGACCCGGGTGTACCGATGAACCGGGCGACGCAGCCGTGACGACGCCGCTGCTCGACCTCCGGCTGGTGTTCGTCACGGGCAAGGGAGGGGTCGGCAAGACATCGGTCGCGGCGGCGTTGGGCGAGCTCTCGGCGCGCTCGGGTCGGTCGACGCTCGTGTGCGAGATGGACGCCAAGGGCTCACTCGCCGCGGCGTACGAGGTGGCCGAGTTGAAGTTCGACCCGCGTCGCATCGAAGCGAACCTCGAGGCGATGGCGATGAACACCGAGGACTCGTTGCGCGAGTACCTCCGGCTGTTCGTCCGTGTGCCGTTCGTCGGCAGGATCGGGCCGCTCGCCAGGACGTTCGACTTCGTCGCCGACGCGGCGCCCGGCGTGAAAGAGATCCTGTCGGTCGGCAAGCTCTGCTACGAGGTGCGCGAGCACAACTACGACACGGTCATCGTCGATGCCGAGGCATCGGGGCACATCGTCTCGCAGATCAACGCGCCGGCCGTCATCGCCGACCTCGTCCACGTGGGTCTCGTCCGCGACCAGACGCAGTGGATGATCGACATCCTCCACGACGACACCGTCACCGGGCTCGTGGTCGTCACGACGCCAGAGGAGATGCCCGTGACGGAGACGATCGAGCTGCTCGAGCGCCTCGATCGTGAGAGTGGCGTCGCCGTGGCTGCGGTCGTCGCCAACCGCGTGCTGCCGGCACTGTTCGACCGCCGCCATGCCGACGCCGTCGAGCGCCTCGCCGACGCCGAGCCGCTGCTCGTCGAACATGCCGGCGAAGGCGTCGATGCGGTGCTCGCCGCAGC
>JALZNU010000249.1 GCA_030857495.1 Actinomycetota bacterium
GGTGTCAATGCGGCGAAGGTGCGCAAGGACCTCAGCTACCTCGGCAGCTACGGGACGCGCGGGGTCGGCTACGAGGCCGAGTACCTGATCTACCAGATCCGTCGTGAGCTCGGACTGACGCACGACTGGCCCGTCGTCATCGTCGGCGCCGGAAACCTCGGCCAGGCGCTCGCCGGCTACGGCGGGTTCAGCGAGCGCGGCTTCCACGTCGCAGGCATCGTGGACGTCGACGACAACAAGATCGGTTCGGTCATCGCCGGCACCAGGATCCGTGCGCTCGACGAGCTCGCCAAGATCGTCAGCGGTCACGAGGTGGTCATCGGCGTCGTCGCCACGCCGGCCGATGCCGCGCAGGACGCCGCTGATCGGCTCATCGCGGCCGGCATCACGAGCATCTTGAACTTCGCCCCTGCGGTGCTCTCGGTGCCCGCCAGCGTGGTCGTGCGCAAGGTCGATCTGGCCACCGAGCTGCAGGTTCTGAGTTACTACGAGCAGCGTCGGTTGACGGCGTTGCATTCGGTACCCACTGGTTCGACCAGGGGTGCGAGCGCATAGGGTTAGAGGTCGAGATGTCCATCGTCGTCGTCGGAGTGAACCACCGCACCGGGCCGCTGTCGGTGCTCGAGCGCGTGGCCGTCCCGGTCGACGACGTCGGCAAGGCCGTCGCCACGCTCGCCGGCCGCGACACGATTCGCGAGGTCGTCGTGCTGAGCACGTGCAACCGCACCGAGATCTACGCCGTCGCCGAGAAGTTCCACGGCGCCTACGCAGATCTCTGCTCGTGGTTGTGCGCGGTGGGCGACATCCACCCCGACGACCTCAACCCGCACCTCTACACCCAGCACGACGATGCTGCGGTCAACCACCTCTTCTCCGTCGCGGCCGGGCTCGAGTCGGCCGTGCTCGGCGAGAGCGAGATCCTCGGACAAGTCCGCGAGGCGTGGACGATCGCAGCGGCGCACGGTGGCTCCGGGGCGACGCTGAACCAGTTGTTCCGCCATGCGGTGCGGGTCGGCAAGCGGGCCCGTTCCCAGACGGCCATCGGACGTCACACGGCGTCGGTGAGCCACGCCGCGGTCGACATGATCGCCGAGTCCGTCGATCGCCTCGCCGACCAGCGCGTGCTCGTCGTCGGTGCCGGGCTGATGGGCGAGCGGCTCGCCAAGGCGTTCGCCGATCGCGGTGTCTCGCAGCTCCACGTCGTCAACCGCGACCCAGACCGGGCGCGCCGCCTCGCGGCATCCGTCGGCGCGACGTCGTCGGGTCTGGATCAGTTCGAGACGTCACTCGCCGATGCCGACATCGTCGTGGCGTGCACGGGAGCGACGACGCCGTTGATCACGCCCGACACCGTCGGGACGCGCGTCGGCGTCAGGCCGCTGCACATCGTCGACATCGCCGTGCCCCGCGACGTCGACGTTGCCGTTGGCCGGCTGCCCGGCGTCACCGTCGTCGACCTCGACGACCTGCGTGACTGGGCCGACAGGGGTCTCAGCAGCCGCGCCGCCGAGGCCGACGGGGTTCGATCCATCGTCACCGAAGAGGTCGACGCGTTCCAGCTCGACACGCGTGGTCGCCAGGCTGCGCCGCTCGTCGCTGCGTTGCGCCAGCGCGCCGAGTCGCTCGCCGAGGACGAGATGGCGCGCTACTCGTCCCGCCTCGCCACGATGAGCGACGAGGATCGCCGCATCGCGGAGGCGCTCGTGCGTGGACTCGTCGCCAAGTTCCTGCACGAGCCGTCGGTGCGCCTGAGCCAAGGTGCCGGCTCGCCTCGTGGCGAGCGCAACGCCGCCGCGGTGCGCGACCTGTTCGACCTCGACTGATGTCCTCCGGCGGTCCCCTGCGTCTCGCCACCCGGCGGAGCGCGCAGGCGAGGACCCAGGCGAGCGTCGTCGCCGACGCCATCTCGTCGGCGGCCGGCGTCGAAACCGAGCTCGTCTTCGTCGATACGGGCGGCGACCGCGACACGACTTCGCCGATCCACGAGATCGGCGGTCAGGGCATCTTTGCCAAGGAGGTGCAGTTCGCTGTTCTCGACGGTCGGGCGGACTGCGCCGTGCACTCGGCCAAGGACCTCCCCACCGAGGTGACCGCCGGGCTCCGTATCGGTGCGCTGTGTGCACGCCGTGACGCCGCCGACGCGCTCGTCGGCGCGACGCTCGCCGACCTCGAACAGGGCGCCACGGTGGCGACGGGTTCGGTGCGGCGACGTGCGCAGTTGCGGCGCAGGCGGCCCGACCTGACGTTTGTCGAGTTGCGCGGCAACATCGCCACGCGCCTCGATCGCATCCCTCCTGACGGAGCGATCGTGATGGCCGTCGCCGCACTGGAGGTGCTCGATCTCACCGAGCGCGTCGCCGAACGGCTCGATCCGGGTGAGTTCGTGCCCGCACCCGGCCAGGGATGCGTCGCGGTCGAACACCGCGAGGACGACGAGGCGGTCGCCGAGTTGCTCGCCCAGGTCGACGACGCCGCCACGCGTCACGCCGTCACCGTCGAGCGGGCGTTCCTCGCACAGCTCGGGAGCGGATGTTCGCTGCCGGCCGGTGCCTATGTCGACGACGCCGTGTTCCACTCGTTCCTCAGCGACGACGCGATGCTGGTCGTCGACCAGCGCCGCACCGTGCTGGCGCTCGGTGATGCCGATCCGGCAACGGCGCGAGACGTCGCCCGTGCGGCTTTTCAGGCCATCGGAGGGCGATGAGCGAGCGAAGCGAGCGAATCATCGGCAACGCGCGCAGCGCTCACAGGTGCACCATCATGTCGGCCCTCGGTGGCTGCCCTCACAGAACCATGGTGCACCAGTGAGCCGGCCCCTCGATGGCGTCACCGTTGTGGTCACCCGCGAGCGTCCGGGCACGCTCGCGTCGCAGCTGCGCGAGGCAGGCGCCGACGTCGTGCACGTGCCACTCATCGAGAGACGCCCGACGGTCGACGGCCCGGACGTGCTCGCTGCGGCGCTCGCTGGGCTGGGTGGCGGCGACTGGCTCGTCGTCACGTCGCCCGCCGGCGCGAGAGCCGTGTTCGAGTCCGTCGACGAGCTCGGCGACGTGTCCATCGCCTGCGTCGGCGAGGCGACGGCGGACGTGGTGCGAACCAATGGTCGAGACGTCGCGCTTGTTCCGCGAGTGGCGCAGCTCGACGGATTGCTCGACGAGTTTCCCTCCGGGACCGGACAGGTCCTCCTGGCACGCGCCGACATTGCCGACCCGCGTCTGGTCACGGGACTCGAAGCGCTCGGTTGGGCCGTCGACGACGTCGTCGCCTACGCGACGGTCGAACGCGCGCCGTCGGCTGACGAGGTGGACCGCGCCGTGCGGGGGGACGTCGTCACGCTCGCCAGCGGGTCGGCGGCGCGGGCGTGGGCGCGAGCGGTCGGCGCCGGCGCGACGCCGGCGATCGTCAGCATCGGGTCGTCCACCACGGCTCAGGCGCAGCGCAGCGG
>JALZNU010000040.1 GCA_030857495.1 Actinomycetota bacterium
ACATCGATGCGACGCCTGATCTCTTCGCCGAGCGGCGGGTGGACGATGCCGTTGAGATCGGCGAGCGCCGCAGGGTCGTTGAACACGATCGCCGCCAGTGCCGAACGATCGAGCTGCCCGTCAGCGCCGACGACGCCCTCGAACCGTGCGGCGATCGCCTCGACGACGGGTGAGCCGGGCTGCTGCAGCTCTCGCACGACGGCGTCTGCGTCGATGATGATGGCGCCGCGCTCGGCGAGCATCGCCGAGACGGTGGACTTGCCCGACCCGATGCCACCTGTCAAGCCGACGAGCAGCACGGTCGGCCGGGATCAGGACGTGGTGTCGTCGTCGCTCGACGCCGGCGCCGGTTCATCGGCGCCGGGATCGGCGCCTTCCGTCGGCGCGTCCGTGACGATCTCGTCACCTGCCGCGGCGTCGGTCGGTGCCTCCTCGGCGGGCGCAGCGTCGGTGGAAGCAGCGTCGGTGGGAGCAGCCTCGGCTCCGGGTGCCGGAGTCTCCGTCCCGGTCTCGCCGTACTCCGCCCATGCGGCCTCGAGCTCCGCGTCGTCGGCCCCGTGGGTCCAGTTGCCGTGCTCATCGACCTCGAAGTGCTGGCGATACTCCTCGGCCAGCTCGCCGCCCTCGGCTGCCTGCTTGATCGACAGGCTGATGCGCCGACGCGGGAGGTCGAGATCGATGATCTTGACCCACAGCTCCTCGCCGGGCGTGACGACCTGCTCGGGCGACTCGACGTGGTGCGTCGACATCTCGGAGATGTGGACGAGGCCCTCGATGCCGTCGCCGACCTGGACGAAGGCGCCAAACTGCACGAGCTTGGTGACCCTGCCGTAGACGAGCTGGGCGACCTCGTGCGTGCCGGCGAACTCCTGCCACGGATCCTGCTGCGTCGCCTTGAGCGAGAGGCTGATGCGCTCACGCGAGAAGTCGACGTCGAGCACCTGCACTTCGACCTCGTCGCCGACGGTGACGACCGATCCGGGGTGGTCGACGTGCTTCCACGACAGCTCGCTGACGTGGATCAGCCCGTCCATGCCGCCGAGGTCGACGAACGCACCGAAGCTGACGACCGACGACACCGTGCCCTTGCGCACCTCGCCGACCTTGAGGTTGGCGAGGAACGAGTCGCGGGTCTCTTTCTGGGCCTCTTCGAGGTAGGCGCGACGGCTGAGCACGACGTTGTTGCGGTTCTTGTCGAGCTCGATGATCTTCGCCTGCACCGTCTGACCGATGTAGGGCGCGAGGTCACGGACACGACGCAGCTCGACGAGCGACGCCGGCAGGAAGCCACGTAGACCGATGTCGACGATGACACCGCCCTTGACGACCTCGATGACCGGGCCCTCGACGACGCCGTCCTCCTCCTTGAGCTTCTCGATGCGGCCCCACGCGCGCTCGTACTGCGCCCGCTTCTTGGAGAGCACGAGGCGCCCTTCCTTGTCCTCTTTCGTGAGGACGAGGGCTTCGATCTCTTCGCCGAGCGACACGACCTCGTTGGGGTCGATGTCGTTGCGAATGCTCAGCTCACGCGACGGGATGACACCCTCGCTCTTGTAGCCGATGTCGAGCAGCACCTCGTCCTTGTCGATCTTGACGACGGTGCCGTTGACGAGCTGGCCGTCTTGGACGTCGACCATCGTGCCGTCGATGGCATCTGCGAAGGACATGCCGAGATCGTCGGCGACGACCTCACGCGGGGTGTAATTGCCCTCCTCGTCGAATGTGCCCATCTCGGGCGATGACGTGGAGGCGATCGTGGTGTCGGACAAGGGAACTGCTTTCGGAAATGGACCAGCTCGGCGGGCGAGCGCGACGTCCCAAGACCGGGACGCAGGGCGTCCACGCTACCAGCGGATCACGACCGTCGCCGCCCGGTCACCAGGAACTCAGGGGCCTCGACGCTGGGCTTGTCGTCACCGTAGCGGCCCGGTTCGACACCGCTGATCGCGTCGACATCGATGCCGTGCCGATCGAGGAGCATCCGCATCTCGCGCGGCGTGTAGCAGCCCGTCCACAGCTCGACACGCCGGCTGGCGCCGTGGGGGTCGCGCACGTCGGTCCACTCGTGGGCGACGCCCGACTCGGCGTCGAAGTCGGCCCCTTCGTGGTACTTGACGGCAAAGTAGGCGTTGAACGCGGAGAGCGCGAGCCGTCCGCCAGGGCGCAGTGAGCCGGCGATGGCGGCGATCACCCGCTCGTCGTCAACGTCGGCGGTCATCATCCCGAACGCTCCCTGGCAGAGACAGATCACGGCGTCGTACTCACCGCTCGCCGGCAGCTCGCGGGCATCGGCGCGTTCGAACGTCGCACCGGCCGGCGCGTCGGCGCGAGCGAGCTCGACGAACGTCTCGCTGATGTCGACGCCGTGCACCCGCAATCCTCTGTGTGCCAGCTCGTGGGCGTGTCGCCCCGGGCCGCACCCGACGTCGAGCACTCGATCGCCCGCACGCAGCCCGAGCACGGGCACCAGCCAGTCGATCTCCTGCACCGTTCCCTTCGTGTGCGAGTACCGCAGGTAGGCCGAACCGAGGTGGTCGGCGATCGCCTCGAAGTAGCTCTGCGTCACCGCGTCACTTCGCTGCGCCTCTGCGGGGGCTGCGCCCCCGCACCCCATCACCGACCGGCTCCCTGGCGGTCGCACGGCCGGGCAGCTCGCTCACTTCGCTGCGGCCCACGTGGTTCCCCACGCGACGTTCACGTCGAGCGGGACGTCGAGCTCGGCGGCGTGGCGCATGAGGTCGGGGACGAGTTCGCCGACGTGCTCGCGCTCGGCGGCAGGCACCTCGACGAGCACCTCGTCGTGCACCTGCAAGATGAGGCGTGAGCCGAGCGACTGCGACTCCAGTGCCTCGTGCACGTGCACCAGCGCGACCTTGAAGATGTCGGCGGCGAGCCCCTGGATGCCGGCGTTCATCGCCTGCCGCTCGCCCGCCTGGCGGATGCGGAAGTTGGAGTTGAGCAGCTCGGGGATCGGCCGTCGCCGGCCGAACAGCGTCTCGGTGTAGCCGCGCTCGCGTGCCTCTGCGACGGTTCTGTCCATGTACGCACGGACGTTGGGGAACGCCTCGAAGTAGGCGTTGAGGATGAGGGCGGCGTCCTCGACCGCAATGTTGAGCCGCTGACTCAAGCCGTACGACTCCATGCCGTAGGCGAGTCCGTAGGAGACCATCTTCGCCTTCGAACGCTGGTCGAGGGTGACGTCGGCGGGATCGACACTGAACACCCTCGACGCAGTTGCGTTGTGGATGTCCTCGTTGCCCGAGAAGGCGGTGATGAGGCCGGGGTCACCGGCGAGATGCGCGATGCAGCGGAGCTCGATCTGGTTGTAGTCGGCGACGAGCAGCGCGTACCCGGGCGCCGGGACGAACGCCTTGCGGAACTGGCGTCCCTCGACACGGCGCACGGGGATGTTATGCAGGTTCGGGCGGTCGGAGCTGAGCCGTCCGGTGCGAGCCACGGTCTGGTTGAACGTGGCATGGATGCGACCGTCGGCGGCAACCTCGGCCAGGAGCCCCTCGGCGTATGTGCTGCGCAGCTTCTCCAGCTCGCGGTACTGCAACAGTGGTCCGATGAACTCCGGCCACTGGTCGCGCAACTTCTCGAGCGTCTGGGCGTCCGTGGAGAAACCTGTCTTCGTTCGCTTCGGCGGGTTGAGCCCGCGCTCGTCGTACAGGATCTGACGCAACTGGATCGGCGAGTTGAGGTTGAGGTCGTCGCGCCCTGCGAGCTGGCGTAGCTCGCCGCCGAGGCGGCGCACCTCGCTGTCGAGCCGGGCGCTGAGCGTGCGCAGCTCGTCGCCGTCGACGGCGATGCCGACGTGCTCCATCTGGGCGAGGACGCGCACCAGCGGGTTCTCGAACCGCTCGTAGAGGTTCGTCATGCCGTAGGCGTCGACGGCCTTGGCAACGGGACCGGCCAGGTGATGCACGGCGAGGGCCGCGCGAGCGGCGCGCATCCTGGCATCGATGACGGTGCCGTCGAGGTCGAGCTTGCCGGCGTCGGCGGCGCTCTCGTCGGGCATCACGAACTGCGTGAACCGCTCGAGGACGTCGCGCAGGTCGTAGCGGGCCTGCGCCGGGTCGACGAGGTAGGCGGCGATGGCGGTGTCGAGGCGCAGCCCACGGCTGTCGATGCCGGCGGCGAGCAGCGAGCGCATCAGCGACTTCGCATCGTGCGCCCGCATCGGCGCCGTCACCATCGCCTCGGCGACGGCCGGGTCGTCGAGGTGGTCGACGGGGATCCAGGTCACGTCGACGACGGTGGCGGGTGCAGCATCGTCCCCCGCGGAACCGTCCTCGTCGCCCGAGACACCGTCCGCGCCGTCGCCGGAGGCAACGACGGCGATCCCGGCGAGCGGCGATCGTCCCGGCTCGAGGCCGTCCCATCCGCCGGCGACCGACACCAGGTCACCCGACAGCAGTGTCGCGCTCGCGGCCGGGTCGAGACTGTCGTGGACTTCGGGTTCGAGCGGCTGGCGATCGTCGTCGGCGATGATCTCTGCGCTGCCCTCGAGCGCCTCGGCGAGCCGGTCGCCGAGAGTTCGGAACTCGAGGAAGTCGAAGAGCCGCTTCACCTCCTGCGGGTCGGGTGAGACGGCGAGGGTGTCGAGGTCGACGTCGATCGGCGCGTCGCGCCGCAGGATCATCAGCTCGTGGTTGCGGCGCACCCTCTCCTCGTGCTCGGCGAGCGAGGCGCGAAGCTTCGGCGTCTGGTCCTCGACGTGGGCGAAGATGCCGTCGAGGCCACCGTAGGCGTTGATGAGCTTCGCCGCCGTCTTCTCCCCCACACCCGGGACACCGGGCAGGTTGTCGCTCGGGTCGCCACGCATCGCCGCGTACTCCGGGTACTGCGCGGGCGTGACGCCGGTGCGTTCGACGATGCCGGCCTCGTCGTAAAGGGCGTAGTCGCTGACGCCACGGCGGTTGTACAGCACGCGCACAGACGGGTCGCGCACCAGCTGGTACACATCGCGGTCGCCCGTGACGATGAGCACCTCCTCGCCGGCCTCCACCGCACGCTCAGCGACGGTGGCGAGCAGGTCGTCGGCCTCCCATCCGGCGAGGTCGATCGTCGTGATGCCGAGCGCGTCGAGCACCTCGCGTACAAGGCCCATCTGCTGGCGCAGGATGTCGGGAGCTGCCTCGCGCTGCGCTTTGTACTCCGGGTCGGCGTCGTGGCGGAACGTCGGTTCCGGCCGGTCGAACGCCACGAGCACACCGCCCGGGCGATGGTCCTTGAGCACGTTGATCAGCATCGACGTGAAGCCGAAGACAGCGTTGGTCACCTGACCGCTGGCTGTCGCCATGTCGCTCGGGAGCGCGAAGAAGGCGCGGTAGGTCAGCGAGTTGCCGTCGATCAGGACGAGTGGCGCCACCGGTTCCGACGCCCTACGACTCGGGCACGAGCGTGCCGTCGAGGAGGTCGCTCGAGACGTCTCGCATCTTGCGCCGGTTGCGCATCGCCTCACGCTGGATGTACGTGAACGCCTCCTGCTCGGACATCGCATGGCGATCCATGAGCACGCCCTTCGCACGGTCGATGAGCTTGCGCGTCGCGAGCTGTTCACCGAGGGCGTCGATCTCGCCGCTGAGGTTGCGCAGTTCGCCGAACCTGCCGATCGCGACCTCGATGGCAGGCACGAGATCGCTCTTCTGGAACGGCTTCACGAGGAACGCCAGCGCGCCGACGTCGCGCGCTTGCTCGATGACCTCGCGCTGGCTGAACGCCGTGAGGATGAGGATGCCGCAGATCTTCTCGCCGGCGATGATGCGCGCCGCCTCGATGCCGTCCATGCCGGGCATCTTGATGTCGAGGATGGCGAGGTCGGGGCGCAGCCCGCGCACGAGCTCGACCGCCTCGTCGCCGCGGCCGGTCTCACCGACGACGTCGTAGCCCTCCTCCTCCAGCGTCTCGCGGAGGTCCATCCGGATGATGGCCTCGTCCTCTGCGATGACGACGCGGATGGTCACCGTGGGGTCCTCGACGAGAGCCGATCGAGCAGGTCGTTCTGCTGACGTTCGAGATCGGCGAGGCCATCGCGGAGGTGCTGGCGGTGTCGTGCCATCGCGTCGGCATGGCGTCGGGCGTCGCGTGATTCGGCCGATGCCGACGGCGTCTCGGACACGAGGGAGCGCAGCTCGAGGTCGTCGGCCTCCTCGGCGAGCGAGCGCAGCTGCTCATCGACCATGTCGAGCTCGTCGCGCACCGCACGCAGCCGCGACGCGTTCTGCGTCAGGCGTCGCTCGAGCAGCCAGGAACCCATAGGGACCTCGATGATAGTGCCCTGTGCCGGAGGCCCCCGGTTGTGACCGACGTCATGTTCCATCTCGCTCTGCTTCGTGTAGTACTGGTAGTGCTTGCTTTTGCTAGCACTACGTCCTCAACCCAGGAGACCCGATGAACGCCCCCTTCACCACCCTCACCGAGACCGCACGTGAGCGCCTCGTCGAGACGCTCGACCGCCTCGAGCGCGACCTCCCCGCGCTGCCCGCCTCATGGCTGCGCCTCAACCGCACCGTCGCTCGCGCCGGTGTCGCCCAAGCCGAGAAGCTGAACGACACGTTCACCACGACGATGACGAACCTCGTCGCCGCCGGCCGGACGTCGTCCAACACCGTCGTCGGTCAGGCCCGCGCCGCCAGCGACCAGGTGATCAGCAACGTCGTGACGGGTGTCCGCCAGGTCGTCGGTCAGTCACAGGCGCAGAGCCGTCGCTTCGGCGACGTCGCCGGCACCGAGACGTCCAAGCTCGCCTCGCAGGTCCGTCGTCAGGCGACCGACGTCGCGTCCGCCGTGGAGGACACGGCGACGAAGAACGTCAAGACGGCCGTGCGCGCCGCCGAGAAGATGGCCGACGACGTCACGGCGACCGCCAAGACGACAACGCCGAGGACAACCACACCGAAGACCGTCGCGAAGTCGACGACCACGGCGACCACGACGAAGTCGTCCGCAACCTCGGCCTCACAGGGCCGCGGCTACGCCTCGTGGACGAAGTCCGACCTGCTCGACCGTGCGCAGGAGCTGGACATCGAGGGCCGCACGACGATGAAGAAGAACGAGCTGATCAAGGCGCTGCGCGCAGCCAACTGAGCTCACGTTCCCCCCACGTTCTGGAGGTGGAGATTCGACCGATCGGTCGGATCGCCACCTCCAGTTCGGGTTTTCAGACGACGTTGAGCACCACGTCGATGTTGCCCCGGGTGGCGTTGGAGTACGGGCAGACCGCGTGTGCCGCCTCGGCCAGCTTCCGGGCGGTGTCCTCGTCGGCGTTGGGGATGTGCACGTCGAGCTCGACCGCGAGCTCGAACCCGCCGCGGTCGTTGGCGCCGATCCCGACCGTCGCCGACACCTGTGAGTCGCTGACGTCAGCCTTCTCACGCATCGACACCACCTTCAGCGCCGAATGGAAGCAGGCCGAGTACCCGGCGGCGAACAGCAGCTCCGGGTTGACGTAGTCGCCACCTGGGCCACCGAGCTCGGCCGGAACCCTCAGGTCGAGGTCGAGCACGCCGCCGTCGTCGGCCACGTGGCCGTTGCGGCCGTCCCCCGTTGCGTGGGCAACTGCGGTGTAGGCGATGTCCATCGCCGCAACGTAGTCGTGCCCCGGGTGGGACTCGAACCCACACCGTACGGATTTTGAGGCCGTTGCCTCTGCCAATTGGGCTACCGGGGCGCAGCCCGCAGCGTACTTGTCACTCCGCCGGCGTGGCGTCTGCCGTCAGCGTCTGCACAAGGCCCGACACGGCGATCTCCGCGGCCCGCTCGGCGACGCCTGGCTGCTCCCAGTCGATGAGCTGGTCGGCGAACGACAGCACGCCGCGCAGCAGCATCGCCGCGGCGTCGATCGGCACCTCCTCGGGCGCGGGAAGCTCGTCTTGCGAAACGCTCTCGGTAGGGCTGAGATCCTTGAGGTCGCCGACCACGTTGACGCCCGTCGCATCGATGCGGCTGGCGGCTTCCAGCCCGAAGTCGCGGACGCGCTCGATCGCCCACTGCGGTACGTACATCTTGCGCTCGTCGGGACCAGGTGAACGGTTCTCGACGAGCGCTTCCACGGCGCCCTTGCGCAACAGGCGGTGGTAGGTCGTGTAGCGCAGCGATCCACGCGCCCACTCGTTGAGTCGCCGGATGACCTCGGTCTCAGCCGCGCTCAGCGAGCGGTTCGTGCGCGCGTGGGGCGGGCTGCGCAGCGTGCCCCGCTCGAGTCCGATCAGGTCCTCGAACACCTCGAGCACGTCGAGTTTTCGGTTGGCCCCGAGCACAACCGCGGTGAGACGATCAGCGCCGACGACTTCGGCCCATCGCTCGACGAGCGCGCCATGGTCGTGCCGCACCCAGAACGCCGGGGTGCGCTCGGACTGCACAGGGCCCTTGATGATGTCCTTCATCCACTTGCGGTACGGGGTGCGCAGCCCGCTCTTCACGCCCTGCTGCCAGGCGCTCGGGATCACAAGCTCGAGAGGGCGCAGGGTGATCACGATCCTCGCCCTGCTCCCCCCGAGATCCTTCACGATCCTCGGCACCTGGTCGGGGCGGGCGTCGGTGAGTGACTCGGCGCTGATGACCACCTTCTCGTCGGTGGCGGCGATTCGCTTGGCGAGGCGTTCCCACGTCTGCTTGCCCGGCTCGACGGGATCCCAGCCTCGCGTTTTGCCGACGGCCTGCAGCCCGGCACCGTACTGCGATCTGCGGCTCCCCGGGTACATCACGCCGCGCTTGCGGAGCGCCTTGCGGTGTGTCGAGAACGCCGCCTGGACAGCCGAGGTTCCGGTCTTGTGCGCGCCGATGTGGGTGAGCACCTCGCCGTCGCCCAGCCATGCGGATCCATGATCCATCGCCGCGATCCTACCCCGGCCCGGATGATCCCGGCCCGGATGGTACCCGCTACTGCGCGGTAACCGAACGACCTCGCCGGACCACGGTCTACGCTCGTCACGATGCTCGCCTTCACCTTCCCGGGGCAGGGTTCGCAGCGCCCCGGCATGGGTCGTCCCTGGCAGGACCATGAGAGCTGGGAGCTGATCGACGAGGCGAGCGAGGTGGCAGAACGCGACATCGGCAAGCTGCTGTGCGACGCCGACGCCGACGAACTGCGCGACACCCGCAACGCCCAGCTGACGACGTTCGTGACGAGCCTGATGGTGCTCGACGCCGTCGAGCGGCTCGGCATCGAACCGAGCTTCTGCGCCGGCCACAGCCTCGGCGAGTACACCGCGCTCACCGCGACGGGCGCACTTGCGTTCGACGAGGGGGTGCAGCTCGTCACCGAGCGGGCGCTCGCGATGCACGACGCCGGACTCGCCAATCCCGGCACCATGGCCGCCGTGCTCGGTCTCGACGACGACCAGGTGGACGTCGCCTGCCGGCGCGCCGACGAGGACGTGTGGGTCGCCAACTACAACGCCCCCGGTCAGGTCGTCATCTCCGGCTCACCCGACGGCGTCGCAGCCGCCTCCGACCACGCCCGCGGCCTGGGCGCCAAGCGCGTGATGCCGCTGCCGGTGTCGGGCGCGTTCCACACGCCGTACATGACGCCGGCACGCCAACGGCTGCGTTCGGCCATCAAGGCGGCCGCCCCGCGCGACACCGAGGTACCGATCGTATCCAACGTCGATGCTCTCGCCCACAGCGCCGGCGAGGACTGGGCGAGCCTCCTGTCGGCGCAACTCTCCAACCCCGTTCGATGGAAGCACTGCCTGCTCACACTCGAGGACGCAGGTGTCAGCGACTACGTCGAGCTCGGCCCTGGCGGCCTCCTGACGGGCATGACGCGACGCACCGTCGACGCCGCCCGCACGGTGTCGGTGCAGAACCCCGAGGACCTCGACAAGCTCATCGACTGGC
>JALZNU010000250.1 GCA_030857495.1 Actinomycetota bacterium
CCGCGCCCGACTGCTGGCGGGCGTGCTGGCCGAGCAGGTCGCGATCGAGATCCGTGAACAGGTCGCGCACCGCGTTCGAGCCGATCGCCCTGAGCCCGCGCGGCGTCAGCTCGACCTTGCCCTCGCGTTGATCGATGAGCCCTGCCTCGCGCAACATCTCGGTGAGCTCGGCGAGTCGCTGCAGCGAGTCGGCCGCCTCGTCGCCCACGAGCTCGCGCACACGGTCGAGATCGACCTCGGCGAGCTCGCCGGGTGACGTCGTGGAGCGCAGCATCTGCTCGAGCTGGTCGAGCTGCCCGAGCGCCTCCATCGTGTCCATCGCATCACCGAGCCCGAGCGGGTCGTCGCCACGGAACCCGTACTCCGACCCCCAGTTCATGTCGGGGAAGGCGCTGGTGAGGCTCGCACCGAGCTGATCCAGCTCCCACTGCAGGTCCATGTCGTCGAGCAGCTGCTGCGACAGCGACGCCAGCTGCGCTCGCTGCTCGGGAGACATCGAGTTCAACATCGCCTGCATCGCCGCCATGCGGGCAGCGATCTGCTCGAGCAGTTCGTCGAGATTCTGCGGGTTGCCGTCGAACATGTCACCGAAGCGCGACATGAACTCCTCGAAGCGGGGATCCTCGCCACGATCGCGACGCCGGATCATCTCGTTGAGCCCGGCCAGCATGTCCTTGACCCGGGCGACGTCGTCACCCGACATCTCCTGCATCGACGACGACATCCGATCGAACACCTGTGACAGGAGCTGCTCGCGGAGCCGCTCCTTCAACGCCTCGAACCGGCGCTCTGCCTCGGACGACTCGAACGGATAGGCGTCGAGCGCCCGCATCCGCCCTGCGAGATCGTCGGGAAGCAAGTCGAGACGGAGCCGGCGATCGTCGGCCGCCGCCTTCGCCGTGTCCCGTCGTCGCTCGTCGTTGCTCGACTCCGCCGCCCGCTCACCGGCGTCGACGGCGTGGCGCTCCTCGTCGACGATGTCGGCCAGCTCGCCGGCGATCTCGTCATAGACGCCCCCGAGATCATGCTGCTCGAGGCGCCGCTCGCGCTCGGCACGGACGCGACGCATGACGTCGCGCAGCCCTTCGAGGCGCTCGCCGTCACGATCGAACCCCTGGTGCATCAGACGCCGGAGCGCAGCGTTGACGTCACCGTGGTAGAGAAGCTCGTCGGTCAGCTCGCGCAGCAGGCCGTCGGCATCCAGCTCGAAGCCGCGTTGCGTGCCGTCCCAGCGCGAATAGGTGAAGCGCGAGCTCACGCGCCCAACGTATCGCTGCGGTCGGCGATCAGATGAAGGGTTCGCGGGTCCAGATCTCGTCCGTGTCGTGCTGGGGCGCAGCAGCCGGCACGCCTGACAACGCGACCACTTCGATCGGGCCCGGGAACCCGCGCAGCTCGACCTCGCCGTGCGGTGTCGCCGTGATGCCGGCCGGCAGGCGCTCGAGATGCATCGTCGGCATCAGCACCTCGTAGTCCGGCGCGCCGTCGCACAGGCGAGCCGCCATGTTGACGGCCGAGCCGATGTAGTCGTCGCCCTCGAACAACAGGGCGTACCCCGTCGCGACGCCCGCACGCAGCGCCAACGGGGCGCAGACCTCGGTCGACTTGGCCTCGAGATCGAGCGTGAACGCGACCCCGTCGTTCTGATCGACGGCGACCACCATGCACCCGTCACCGAGCCACTTGGCGATGCGGACGCCACGCTCGGACGCGACCTGGCGCACGAGCGTGCGGAACGCGCCGAGCACACGACCCGCGGCGTCGTCACCGAACGCAGCCGTGTAGTTGGTGAAGCCGGACAGGTCTGCGAACACGAACGTGCGGGGGACACGCATGCCGACAGGCTATTCGCCCGCCACGCCATGCGCTCGGACAACGCGTGCCGTCGGCAAGAATGGCGCCAGTGCGCACCACCGTCACGGCTCTGCTCGTCACAGGGCTGCTGAGCGCCTGCGCGTCAACGGCAGGTGCACCGACGCTGGACGAGCGTATCGGCGAAGAACTCGGCCCGGGTCCTTCCGGCACCCGAGATGACGGCATCCGTCAGGTCACGATGGCGTTCACCGGCGACACACTGACCCACAGCCCATTGTGGGCGCAGGCGCAGCGCAACGCCGGCGGCAACGGGTACGACTACACACCGATGCAGGCCCGGCTGACGCCGCTGCTCGAGAGCGTCGATCTGGCGGTGTGTCATCTCGAGACACCGATCGCCCCCGACGGCGAGGAGTTCTCCACCGCACCGGCGTATGGCGTGCAGCCCGAGGTGGTGGCAGGACTCGCCGCCAACGGGTACGACCGGTGCTCGACAGCCAGCAACCACACGTTCGATCGCGGCATCGCGGGCATCGATCGCACCGTGAACGTCCTCGCCTACAACGGCCTCGGCCAGTCGGGGATGGCACGCACGCCCCAGGAGAGCTCGCCGCAGGTGTTCGAGGTGAGCGGCGTCAAGATCAGCCACCTCTCGTACACGTTCGGCTACAACGGAAACATCCCTCCCCCCGGCCAGGAGTGGCGATCGACGCTCATCGACCCGGCACGGATCATCGGTGACGCCGTGACGGCGCGGAGTCGTGGCGCCGAGGTTGTCGTCGCCTCGCTGCACTGGGGCGACGAGGGTGTCGCCGCCCCGACCGACGCGCAGCGCAGCGTCGCCGAGGCGATCACGGCGGATGGCGCGATCGACCTCGTCGTCGGCCACCACGCCCACGTGCTGCAACCGACCGAGAAGGTGAACGGCACATGGGTGATGTTCGGTCTCGGCAACATCATCTCGAACCTCCCCGACCACCCCAGGTGGCCGGCCGCTGCACAGGACGCCGCGGTGGCCACCACCACCGTCACGATCGATCGGGCGGGCAAGGTGCGCGTCGCCAGGCCAGTGATGCACCCGACGTGGGTCGATCGCGACCACGGCTGGGTCGTCCGCGTGGTGCAGGCGGATCTCGTCGATCCGTCGACGCCACCCGACATCCGCGAGCAGCTGCGCCTCTCGCTCGACCGGACGCGGATGGTGCTCGACCCCTTCATCGCCAAGACGCCGTAACGGCGGGCATCGCCAAGACGCCGTAGGCGAGCTGGTCAGCCGACGCGCTGCCGACGGCCGGTTCAGCCGGCCTCTGCCCACCGCCCGTCGAGCAGGCCGAGCAGTGGCAGTTCGGCGCCGCCTGCGGTGTGCCGGCGCCGCAGCGCTCGCAGCTCGGCCTCGTAGCGATCGCTCATCGGCACGACACTGCCGTCGCGACGCCACGTGATGAGCGCCTCGAGATCGAACTCGGGCGAGCAATGGACGCACGATGCGACCCGCAGCGGACGCCGGTGGCGCGTGACGTGGTGGCCCTTCGGGCACGTGCCCGTCCACACGCCGCGCACTGCGGGCGCGTGCTCGGACACACAGCGCGTCGCGCTCGCTCCGATGGAGCGTGCCGTTGCC
>JALZNU010000251.1 GCA_030857495.1 Actinomycetota bacterium
TCGTCGCCGCGCAGCGCGAGCGCGGCGTGCATGGCGGCGATGCGGTGCGCCGCAGCCGGTGCGGCGTCGCCGGACACGCGAGCGAGCTCGGAGGGCAACGCCGCCAGCGCGCGATCGACGAAGTCGTCGAACACCACGCCGACCGCGGCACGATCCGTCCCGCGCACGTCGCCGTAGCGCAGGGTGTCGGCCAACGGACCGAGCGTGTCGACCAGCTGGCCGATGTCGGGATGGTGGGCTCCTCCCGCCCGCAACGCCTCGAGACATGGGGGAATGGCGTCGGGGAGATCCGCGAGCAGTGCGGCGTCGAGCGTGCGGTGCAGCTCGACGAGACGTGACGCCGACTGCGCCCGCTCGACGCAGACCGAGGTGGCGGCGGCCACGAGCGTCGTGCCGTGCGCCGACGCCTCGACGACACGCACGGAGTCGGTGGGTTCGCCGTGCACCTCCCAGGTCTCTCGGAACGTGCCCGACGAACCACGACCCTCCACGAGCCGAGCCCACCGCAACCCGAGGACGGCGCCACGGTGCAACAGGTGCGAGCGGGCGAGACCGGTCGACGTGCGCAGATCGAGCTCGATCGTGCGGGCCGCAGCGACGGAACCGAGGCGGCAGCGTCGCTGCGAGGCGGCGAGATCGCGGGCGAGCGGGACCTGCGGCGCGGCGTCGGGGACCACCCCGAGGGCGTCACCCACCACGAGGTCGCGGCGCATCAGCACGCCCCCCGGCACGCCATGGCCACGATGGTCGGCGAACACGGTGTCGGCGGCGTCGAGCACCTCGCCGAGCCCGGGTCGAGGGCGGCCACGCATCGACGAGAGCGCCCCGGCGAGGCGAGTCGCACCGATGAGATGGTCGGGCGACACGTCGAAGCCGGCGCCGCGAAGGTGTCGCGCAGCGTCGACGAGGAACCTGCCGACGCCGTCGGGTCCCGGGTGGGCGAACACGTGGGCGTACCAACCCGGACTCTCGACGCCGGCGGCGTAACCCGTGCGGGCGGCGAGGCGCTCGTGCGTCCAAGGGATCCAACTCATCGCCGTCTTCACACGTGGCGACCCGGCGAGCTGCTGACGGTCCGCAGTCGACGTGGTGAGAGTGGTGTCGAGGGCAGGGACGTGCCACGCGCCGCACACCACCGCGACGCGCTCGAAGTCATCGCGGTGCGCACCACGGATCGCCTCACGCATGTGCGCCTCACGCTGCGCCTCGGTCTCGTCGACCGCGACCAGCGGATCGGGTCGCACGGCAGCCATCGCAGCAGCGATGGCAGCGAACGCCGGTGCGCCGTCGCCGCGGTGCTCGACGACGTCCTCCCACCATCGCTCGGGCTCGGGATCGCCCGCTGCCGCAGCGAGCTCGGCGATGGGATCGGGCATCGGCTCGTGACGGGCGGCGGCGGTGCCCTCCGCCTGCGCGCCGGCGAGCACGGCCGCCAGTGGCAGATCGATCGGACGCAGCTCGACGCCGTGGCGCAGCGCCCAGCTGAACGCCTGCCACTCTGGGCTGAACGCGGCGAGTGGCCAGAACGCCGCCGTCGTGGGATCGTCGGCGACGTGCCCGAGCAGGGCGATCGGTGGCACCAAGCCGGCAGCGACCCATCGCAGCAGCGGCGCGCTGTCGGCAGGGAACTCCACGAGCACGGCGTGCGGTGAGCACTCGTCGAGCGCCCTGACCACCGAGCGCGCCGAGCCCGGACCCTGGTGGCGAACGCCCATCAACAGCGTCGTCGTTGACCGGTCGGTGGTTGCCGTCGCGGTCGTCACGACGATGTGTCGTCGGCGGCACGACAGGCGTCGTAGAAATCTTCCCACCCGGGACGGTCGCGCATCGCCGTCTCGAGGTACTCCCGCCACACGACGCGGTCGCGCGAGGGGTCGCGCACCACCGCAGCCGCCGTGCCTGCCGCCACGTCGGGCGGCTGCAGTGTGCCGTCTCCGAAGTGCGCTGCGAGGGCGAGACCGTTCATCAGCACCGAGATCGCCTCCGCCGTCGACAGCGTGGCGGTGGGCGACTTGAGCGTCGTCCGCCCGTCGCTCGTGACACCCTCTCGCAGCTCGCGGAACACTGTGACGACACGGCGGATCGCCTCGTCGGCATCGTCGATGTCGGGCAGCGACAGCGGGGCACCCAGCTCGCGGACGCGCTGGGCGACGATGCGCGCCTCGGTGTCGGCGTCGGCCGGCAGCGGCAGCACGACCGTGTTGAACCGCCGACGCAGCGCGCTCGACATCTCATTGATGCCGCGGTCGCGATGGTTGGCCGTGGCGATCAGGTTGAAGCCGCGCACCGCCTGCAGCTCTCGGTCGAGCTCGGGGATCGGCAGCGTCTTCTCGGACAGCACGGTGACGAGCGCGTCTTGGACCTCCGACGCCATGCGCGTGAGCTCCTCGATGCGGGCGATGGAGCCCCGAGCCATCGCCCGGTACACGGGACTGGGGACGAGCGCCGCCTCGCTCGGCCCTTCCGCCAGCAACCGGGCATAGTTCCACCCGTAGCGCAACGTCTCCTCTGTGGTGCCGGCCGTGCCCTGCACGAGCAGCGTCGAGTCGCCGCTGATCGCCGCTGCGATGTGTTCGCTGACCCACGTCTTGGCCGTGCCGGGCACGCCGAGCAGGAGCAGCGCGCGATCGGTGGTGAGCGTGGCGACGGCGATCTCGACGAGGCGGCGCGAGCCGACGTACTTCGGCGTGATGGTGGTGCCGTCGGCGAGCGTGCCGCCGAGCAGGTACGTGACGACCGCCTGCGGCGAGCACTGCCAGTTGGGTGGACGCTCGTGCGAGTCCTGAGCGCGCAGTGAGACCAGCTCGGGCGCGAACTGCTGCTCGGGGTGCGGCCGCAGGACCGGATGCTGCGTGGTCTGTGTGGTCTGCGTGGCCGGATCGGTGTTGCTCACGAGGACGTCCCGAAGCTGTCGAGCATGTCGGTCCTGGTGCGTGCGAGCTCGGCGAGCACCGCTGCGGCGACACCGCCACGCGCATCATCGGTGACGCGCGACAGCTGGCGCTCGACGTCGCTGAGGGCGCCGGGTGCACAGCGCGCGAGCACGTGCTCGAGGAGTCGAAGGTCGGCGCCCGAGAACGCGTCCGCGGCGAGCACGTCGACGACCGAGTTCGCGAACTGCGCAGGCGCTGCGCCGGCGAGGTCGATGGCGACGTCGGGATGGAGCGGGATCGCTGGCAGCGCGACGAGCTGGTGGAGCGGCGGACCGGCGGGCGCCATCGCGAGCCCGAGGTGCTCGCTCGTCCACCCGACGATCGGGCCGGCGAGGTGCTGCACGAGCTGGCGGCGTCGGACGTCGGTGCGATGTCGCTCGAGCAGGTCCATCAACAGGTCGCCCGGCGGTCGGACGCCGGTGGCGATTGCCCGCACGAGCCATTCGTCCTCGAGCAACGGCCAGTCGTCTACGACCGTTCGCCAGCTGGCGACGGCAGC
>JALZNU010000252.1 GCA_030857495.1 Actinomycetota bacterium
GTCCGCAGTTGCTCGCCGTCGCCTCGTGTGAACGAGGCCAGATGTGCCAGATCGGATGGGTACTCCACCTCCAGCGCAGCGGCGATCTCGGCGAGACCCGAGTGCCGTGCGACGAGCGGCGGCGACCCGCACGACGCCGCCTCCGCAGCCACCATGCCGAACGCCTCTGGGAAGATCGACGGCGTGACGCTGACGTCTGCAAGCGGCCACAGGTGGGCGAGGTGGCGATGTTCGAGCGGACCGGTGAATACGACGTTGTCGCCGGCGCGGTCTTCCAGCTCGCCACGCACCGGCCCAAAACCGACGACCACACACCTCGCGTCGCGGCCGCGCATCGCGTCTCCAAGGAGGCCGACACCTTTCTCCTCGCTCAACTTTCCGACGTAGACGACGGTCGGTCGATCGCCGGCGAGAAACGACCCGAGCCGCTCGGCGTTGCCGGGATCGGGTAGCCGCTCGTGGTGTCCCGGCGCCCCGCGCTGCGCGTTGGCCGGGTCGGCTGCGCACTCGTCGACGAGTGCGGCGAGCGCTGCACCGCGCTCCTGCGGGGCAAGTTCGTCGATGTCGACACCCGGCGGGACGACGTGGACCTTGGCCGAATCGACGTCGACGAGCTCTCGCAGCACGCCGACGATGTGCTCCGACCCGGCGAGTACGGCACCGGCCGTGTCGAGCGACGCCGACGCCCAGGCGCAGAGGTCGGGGTTGCCGCGCATCGCATACTCCAGCTCGGACCCGTGTGCCTTGACGACGAACGGTGTCCGACTTGCCGCTCGCACGGCGGCGCCGATCGGGGCGCCGAGCAGCACGTGGTTGACGAGCAGCACGTCGGCGGTTCCTTCGGCGAGAATCGCTGCGACGTTGACGTCGACGAAGTGCTGGCGCTCGGCGGGAGTGAGGTCACCGAGCAACCGTGGGGTCGCCTGCCCGTAGTGGTCGAGGACGAAGACGGGAAGCGGACCGTCGAGCGGCGGTCGTAGGACGCGGGCGCCGCCGAGGTCGAAGGCGCCGGGCTCCGGCTCCTGGCACAGCACCACGACGTCGTGCCCGGCGTGCGACCACGAGCGGGCGAGCGCCCGCGTGTACACGTTGGAGCCAGTCCCGCCGAGCAGGTACCCGTGCCAGATGATGATCCGCACGCGTGCACGTTACGTGCGGCGCCGGGAACGGCGGAGATCACGCCAGATCATGCAGGTACGCTCCCCGGTCGTGCTCGTCAAGGCCCGTGGGCTCGTCAAGCGGTTCGGCGACTTCACCGCCGTCGACGGCATCGATGTCGAGGTGCATCCCGGCGAGGCGTTCGGCTTCCTCGGACCCAACGGCGCCGGCAAGTCGTCGACGATGCGGATGATCGGCTGCACGTCCGACGCCACCGACGGCGAACTGACGATCTTCGGGATGGACCCTCGCACGCAGGGTCGTGAGATCCGGGCCCGCCTCGGTGTCGTGCCCCAGCAGGACCAGCTCGACTCCGAGCTGACCGTCGAAGAGAACCTCGTCGTCTACGGCCGGTTCTTCGACATCCCCCGCGCCGAGTGCCGGCGCCGGGCGGCCGAGTTGATCGACTTCGTGCAGCTGGGCGAACGGGCGAAGAGCCGCGTCGAGCCGCTGTCGGGCGGCATGAAGCGGCGTGTCACGATCGCTCGCTCGCTGATCAACAAGCCCCAGCTGATGTTGCTCGACGAACCGACGACGGGACTCGATCCCCAGGCGCGCCATCTGCTGTGGGACAAGCTCTACCGCCTCAAGCAGCAGGGCGTCACGCTCGTGCTCACAACGCACTACATGGACGAGGCCGAGCAGCTGTGTGATCGCCTCGTCGTCATGGACAAGGGCCGCATCGTCGCCGAGGGCTCGCCGCGCCAACTCATCGAGGCGCACTCCACCCGCGAGGTGCTCGAGATGCGCTTCGCCGCCGGCACGAACGACGCCGAGGCGGAGATGCTCGACGGCCTCGGCGACCGGGTCGAGGCGCTGCCCGACCGGGTCCTCGTCTACGCCGACGACGGCGAGAAGGCGCTCTCCGCGGCGCACGACCGCGGCGCCGATCCCGTGAGCTCGCTCGTACGTCGCAGTTCGCTCGAAGACGTCTTCTTGCGCCTCACCGGCCGCACCCTGGTCGAGTGAGCCGGCAGCGATGAGCACCCCCGCAGCCGTCCGGTATTGGGAGGGCGAGCTGACCGTCTACAAGCGGATCTGGTTCTCCAACGTGCTCGGCAGCTTCGTGCAGCCGATGCTCTACCTGCTCGGCATCGGGGTCGGTGTCGGCTCGTTGATCGACGACGGCGGTGGCTCAACGGCCTCACTCGGAGGGGTCCCCTACGTCGCCTTCTTCGCACCGGCGATCCTCGCCGAGGCGACGATGATGCTGTGTGCCCAGGACTCGCTGTGGCCCGTGATGGACGGGTTCATGTGGTCGTACCGCTACCGGTCGGCGGCGGCGACGCCGCTCGGGTCGAACGACCTCGTCGCAGGCATCGGCCTGTGGCACGCGACGCGCAGTCTCATCGCTGCCAGCGGCGTGGCCGTCGCGCTGCTGCTGTTCGACGACACGCGATCGTGGGGCCTCGTGCCTGCGATCGGTTTCGCCGTGCTCACGGGACTGGCGTTTACGATGCCGATCTCGGCGTGGAGCGCGTCGCGCGAGTCGGACAAGTCGTTCCCGGCGATCATGCGCTTCGGCATCCTGCCGATGTTCCTGTTCGGTGGCGCCTTCTACCCCGTCAGCGAGCTGCCGGGGTGGTTGCGCCCGGCCGCCTACGCCACGCCGCTCTACCACGGCATCGAGCTCTGCCGCCGCTCCGTGATCGAGACGCTGACGTGGGAGCGCGGCCTCATCCACGTCGGTGCGCTCGTGGGCTTCATCGTGATCGGGACGCTGCTGTGCCGGCGCGTATTCGCGAAGCGGCTCGGAACGTGAGAGAGCTGGACGCACCGTGACCGCCGCGTTGCGGGTCGTGCCGCTCGAGATCTTCGCCGCCCGTCGCCCGCAACGGTTGATCGAGCGGTCGCTGATGGTCTACCGCAGGAGCTGGATCATCATCGTCAGCGGCTTCTTCGAGCCGCTGTTCTACTTGCTGTCGATCCGCATCGGACTGTCCGACCTCGTCGGCGACGTGACCTACGACGGCGAGCTCGTCGGCTACGCGACGTTCGTGGCGCCCGCGCTGATGGCGTCGTCGGCGATGAACGGCGCGATCTTCGAGTCGACGATGAACATCTACCACAAGCTCAAGTACCAGCGTCTGTACGACTCGGTGCTGGCGACGCCGATGACGGTGCCCGACGTAGCGCTCGGCGAGATCGGCTTCTCGATGATGCGTGGCGTGCTCTACTCCACCGCGTTCGTCTTCACGATGTGGGCGCTCGGCATGGTGGGCTCGTGGTGGATGGTGCTGTCGGTGCCGGCGTGCGCACTGATCGGTTTC
>JALZNU010000041.1 GCA_030857495.1 Actinomycetota bacterium
TGCCGAGCACCTCGTCGGGGTCCACGATCAGCCTCGCCGTGCCCGTCACCTCCACGCCGCGCAGCTCGGCGTACTCGTCGCCCGCTTCCACGAGACCGGTGATCTTCGGGTCGCGACGCAGGTTGGCGACCTTCTGGCTCTTCCCGAACGTCCAGAACACCAGCTCGCGATCCACGAGCGCGTACCACATCGCCACGACGTGAGGGTGGCCCGTCGGTCCGATCGTGGCGACGTTTAGCACCCGCTCCTCGTCGAGGAAGGCCTGGATCTCGTCGTCCTCCATCTGGATCAGCTCACGTCGGCTCGGCATGTGGTCCAGTCTGGGGAACGGCGCAACCGCTCAACGAGGCGAGACGACGAGCTCGCCCATCGCAGGGCACTCAGGCGCCAGCGCTGTGGGCGAGGAGGCCGACGCGCCGTCGGGACCGACGATCAACGCCGCCGTCGCGGCGTCGAACGAGTCGAACGGCGACCTGGTCGAGGCCTCCTCCGCCAGCATGGCGTCGATCGTTGCTCGGTACGACTCGGGCAGGCGGGTGCCGCGGGACGCCACGAGCCAGAGCGGCACGTCGACGACGGCAGCGACCGAGGCGAGCACCGTGCTGCCGACGGGCGCCGTCACCCGGCTCACGGTGACGAGGTCGGCGTCCACGATGACGGCGTCGACACCGTCGGCCATCACGACCGCGGCTTGCTCCATCGCGATCTGCTCCACGTCGATATCGCGACGACGGAGCGCCCGCGCCATCGACGAAGTGTCACGCCCCGACCCGGCGACGACGACTGCGACGTCGCCGCGGACGGCCTCGATCAACGTCGACGACCAGCCGGTCGCGAGCACGCGCTCGTGTCCCGACAGCGCACGCCGCAGCACCGCCGTCGTCGTGTCAGCGTCCAGCGCGCGCGCCAGATCACGTCCACGGTCGCGCTGGCCCGTCGACGCCAGCAGGTGCGAGCAGACCCACCACAGCGGGCCGTTGGCCGGGTGACGTCGAACGATCTGACGACACGACACGACGAGCGTCGTCGCATCGAGGGTGCGCAGCGCGTGCGCCGCCTCGACCGCGACGGTGACCGCATCGGCACCGTCGGCTCGGGCGACGTGGCGGAGCTGCTCGATCGGGTGCACTCGTTCGGGACGGTACTCCTCGAGCTAGTCGTCCGCTCGCGGAGCTCACTCAGGTGACACGGAGAACGGCCGGTCGGCTTGCTACCGTCGGCAGCCGTGGCGACGAACCCCTCGGTGGACCTCGTGCTCCATCCGCTCGACGGAGACGCACGCCCACTCGGCCAATGGCTCACGACGTTCCACATGGCGAGCGTGGTGCTCGACCCGTACACGAACGAGAGCTCGTGGATCCTCCCGACCGCGGCCCGCATCCTCGAGGGCTTCCGCGAGGCCGACACGCGTGCGAACTTCGTGGTGACGGCGGACGCGACGAGCGCGCGGCGGTTCATCGGGCCGCTCGCGAAGCGCTTCCTCGTCTTCGCCGACCCCGCCCGCGAGCTCGTGAAGGCAGTCGGGCTGACGGAGCTCCCGGCGTTCGTGTTCCTGCGCGTCGACGGCACCGTGCCGGCACTCGCCCAGGGTTGGAACGCGAACGAGTGGCGCACCGTCGCCGAGGAGATCGCCCGCACCACGTCGTGGCGGCAGCCCGACATCCCGGCGCCCGGCGACCCTGGCCCGTTCCACGGCACGCCGGCGCTCGCCTGACCCAGGTGACGACGGCGTTCGACGGCAGCGATCTGCCCGTCCTCGACGCGATTCCAGCGCTGCGCGACGCGCTCGCGGCTCGTGGCCGGGCGGTGCTCGTCGCTCCGCCCGGCGCAGGCAAGACGACGGCCGTCCCGCTCCTGCTGCTCGACGAGTCCTGGCTCGGCGGCGGACGGATCGTCATGCTCGAACCGCGCAGGCTCGCCACGCGCGCTGCGGCGGCACGGATGGCACAGCTCACCGGCACGTCGCTCGGCGGGCTCGTCGGATACCAGATCCGTGACGAGCGGATGATCGGCCCGGCAACCCGCATCGAGGTCGTGACCGAGGGAGTGCTGACGCGGCGGTTGCAGGCCGATCCCGAGCTGCCCGGCGTCGGCCTCGTGATCTTCGACGAGGTGCACGAGCGCAACGTGTTCACCGATCTCGGAATGGCGTTCACGCTCGACGTCGCCGCTGCGATCCGGCCAGAGCTGCGGATCCTCGCGATGTCGGCGACGCTCGACAAGGGACGGCTCTCCGCCTACCTCGGCGCCCGCGGCGCCCCAGACGCAGGCGACGCCCGGGCGAGCGACCGCCAGGGAGCCGAACGGCGATGGGGTCCGGGGGCGCAGCCCCCGCGGCAGTACGGCGCCGCTCCGGTGATCGAGAGCGAGGGGCGCGCCCATCCCGTCGAGATCCGCTGGCGCCCAGCGGACGCTCCACCGAGCCCCCGAGGGCGCCGGCGGGCTCGGGCGCAGCGGACGTTCGGCATCACCGATCTCGTCGTCGAGACGGTGCTCGCCGCGATCCACAGCGACGACGGTGACGTCCTCGTGTTCCTGCCCGGCATCGGCGAGATCATGCGGGCTCGCGCCGCCTTCGTCGCTGCGCTGGGTGACCGACCGATCGACGTGCGGCCGCTGGCGGGAGCGCTCAGCCGCGGCGAGCAGGACGCTGCGCTGATGCCGTCTCCGGCGGGGCGACGTCGGATCGTGCTGGCGACCGACATCGCCGAGACGTCACTCACCGTTGAAGGAGTGCGCGTGGTCGTCGACTCGGGTCTCGCCCGCACGCCGCGCCACGACCCGAACACGGGGCTGACCCGCCTCGTCACGGTCTCGACGAGCCGCGATTCCGCCGAGCAGCGCGCCGGGCGAGCGGGGCGCACGTCGCCAGGCGTCGCGTACCGGCTGTGGAGCAAGATCGAGCACACGAGCAGGCTGCGTCAGCGCGAACCGGAGATCCTCGCCGTCGACCCGGCTGGCGTCGTGCTCGAGCTCGCTGCGTGGGGCGGGACGCCTCGCCTCCTCGACACTCCGGCGCGACGTCCGGTGGAGCAGGCGACGGCATTGCTGCGCGACCATCTCGGTGCTGTCGACGCCGGCGGCGCGATCACGACCGCCGGCCGCGACATGCTCGGGCTGCCGTTGCATCCACGTTTGGCGCGGATGGTGCTCGACAGCCCCTCGACGCTGTCGTGCCTCCTCGCTGCGCTGCTCGACGAACGTGATGTGCTGCGCGGACGCAGCGACGAGCTTCCCGTCGACATCGAGTTGCGTGTCCGGACGCTCCTCGGTGAGCGCGACGACCGCGCCGATCGACGAGCGGTCGAGACCGTGATCCAACGCGCGCGCGACGTGGCCCGCCGCGCCGGCATCACGTTCGATCTGAACGGGGTGGACCCGACGTGGTCGGGCGAGACGATGCTGCTCGCCTATCCGGATCGGCTCGCCGCCCGCCGTCAGGAGGGTCAGTTCCAACTCCGGTCTGGCAACGCAGCGATGATCGACCGCACCGATCCGATGGCGAACGAGGAGTTCGTCATCGCCGCCGACCTCGACGGGCACCGCACACGGGCACGTATCCGCCGAGCTGCCGCTGTCGGCGGTGACGTTGTCGCCGCGTTGCTCGCCGACGGTGTCGTCGACGATCGGCGGCTCGTCACCGGCGACGCCGGCGGGTTGGTACTCGAGGTGGAACGCCGGCTCGACGGGATCCGGCTCGGGATCGAGCGCCGGCGGCCCGAGCCCGGGCGCGACACGACCGATGCACTCGTCGCGCTCGTGCGATCATCGCGACTTGCCGCCATAAACTGGTCGGACGTGGCCCGGCGATTGCGCCGGCGTGTCGACTTCGCACGGTCCGTCCTCGGCGACGAGTGGCCAGATGTCGGCGACGAGGCGCTCCTCTCGTCGCTCGACGACTGGCTCCGTCCACGGGTCACCGGTGCAGTCGATCTGTCGGGCATCGACATGGCAGAGGTCGTCTCCTCGCTGCTCCCCTGGGATCTCCGTCGGCGCCTGGACGGAGTCGCCCCGAGCACCCTGGCGCTGCCCGGCGGGCGCTCGGTGCCGATCGACTACGACGGTGACGCGCCGACGGCGGAGGTCCGCGTGCAGGATCTGTTCGGTGTGACAGCGCACCCGACTGTGGCGGACGGTCGTGTGCCGGTGCGCCTGCAGCTGCTCTCCCCTGCCGACCGTCCGATCCAGATCACGTCGGACCTGCCTGCCTTCTGGTCGGGTTCGTGGACCGAGGTGCGCAAGGAGATGGCCGGCCGCTACCCGAAGCACCGCTGGCCCGACGACCCCGCGGCCGCCCCACCCGGCCGCCTCAAACCCCGCTAGAACCCCGTTCTGGAGGCAGCAGAACGCGCTATCACGCGTTCTGCCACCGCCAGTTTGGGATGACGTCCGGGACCAGTCCCGTCGGCACGGCAAGCACGCCGCCGGTCACGGTCAGCACAACTGCCTTCACGCCGGCCATACGACCCATCGTGACCGGTTTGGCGCCGACGGCGACGAGCACGTCGCGCTCGTCGCGGCTCTCGGTGGCAGCGGCATCGAGCGCAGACGCCTTGCCGGTCGAGCGCCGGACGTCGTGCGATGAGTGGCGGCGTCGTTTGTCAATGATCAGTTATGCAGCCCGACACCTCATTCTGGAGGTAGCAAATCGCGCTATAGCGCGTTCTGCTACCTCCGGTTCGGCTTCGACTTCCGGAACGGGCGATGTCGCGCCCTCATCTTCCGTGTGGAGAAGCTCTTCTCACTCATGGCCCGCCAGCACAGCGTCGTCACCACGTCGCAGGCGCGTCGCGCCGGTCTCAATTGGCGGATCCAGCAACGCCTCCTCGATGAGGGCGTACTGTCGATGCCGCACCCTCGAGTGCTGCGCGCCTCGGGAATGCCGCTGACGTTTGAGAGCCGAGCGATGGCGGCGGCGCTTGCGCCAGGCGTCGTTGCGATCTCCCACGGCGCAGCGGCGCGCCTGCACAGCCTCGACGGATTCGACCGCCACGAGACGATCGACGTCATCGGGGGGCACGGCGCCGTGATCGAGCCCAGAGATGGAATGGTCGTTCACGTCACTCGCGGCCCCGTGACCAACGACGTCGTCACGTGCGACGCAATTCCCACACTCTCGATTGCCGCCACGCTGGCGCTCCTTACGCCGGTGGAGGGGATCGGCCGCACCGCCCGTGCGCTCGACAGTGCGCTTCGCCTCGGCGTCGAGTCCGGCGAGCTCGCCAGGGTCGCCAAGCGCTGGCAGCGCCGGGGTCGATCGGGTCCGCCAGCGTTGCGGATGCTGCTCGGCGAGCGCGTCGACCAGCGCCTCCCACGGAGTTGGTTCCAGCGGCTCGCCAAGCGGATTCTCGCCGAACAGCGAATCGAATTGGTTGACGAGTATCCGGTGCGCGACGAGCGGGGCGTACTCCTTGCCGAGCTCGACCTCGCCGATCCCGTGCGTCGCGTCGGCGTCGAGTGTCAGAGCTGGCGCTGGCATGCGTCGCCGGCCGCCCGGCATCGCGACGCGCGACGCAGAGGCATGCTGCGGATGCTCGGCTGGGAGATCGTCGACGTCTGGTGGAGCGATTTGCGGCAGCTCGATCGAGTGCTCGCCGAGCTGCGCTACCTGCTGCGCGCCCGATCCGACACCGCCACCGCTCCCGCACCCGCCTGACCCCAACTGGATGCGGCGGATCGCGGGATAACGCGTTCTGCTACCTCCAGAACGGCTAGAGCAGGGTGCGGAGGGCGGCGCGGGTGCGGGCGGAGTCGTCGCCGCGGGTCGAGAACTCGGCGACGCCGAAGTCGGTGACGCCGGCATCGGCGAGCGCACCGACGCGGTCGACGACCTCGTCCTCACTGCCGATGATCGCCACGTCGGCCGGCCCCTCGGCGCCCTCGCGATCGAGCATCGCGCGGTAGCTCGGGAGCTGGCCGTAGACCTGAAACGCCTTCGCCGCCCACGTCCGCGCCGCCTCGACGTCGTCGGTGACGCACACCGGGAGCGCTGCGACGATCCTCGGCGGCGGTCGATCAGCCTCGACCGCCGCAGCGGTGATCGTGGGCGTGACGTGGTTGCGCAGCGTCGCCGGTCCGGTCATCCACGTGATCGTCCCGTCGGCCGCCGATCCGGCGAGGCGCAACATCTGCTCGCCGAGCGCGGCGATGAGGATCGGGAACGGCTGCGCGCCGTTGACGTTGATGCCGGCGTGCACCGAGTACACCTCGCCGTCGTGGGAGACCGAACCGTCGTGCACGGCCGCCGACAACACCTCGAGGTACTCACGCATGTGCCGCACGGGCTTGTCGAAGCTCATCCCGAACATGTTCTCGATGACCATCTTGTGCGAGAGCCCGATGCCGAGGCACAGCCGTCCGCCCGACGCCGCCGAGACGGTCTGGCACTGCTGCGCGAGCATCAGCGGATGGCGGGGATAGGTGGGCACGACACTCGTGCCGAGCTCGATGCGAGGCACCTCCCGCCCGACCACGGCGAGTGCCGTGAGCGCGTCGTGCGAGAAGATCTGCGGAGCCCAGAGCGTGTGGTAGCCGTCGGCCTCCGCGTCGCGGGCCGATGCGACGATGTCGTCCACGGTGCCCTCGTTGACGACGTTGGCGAAGTACCCGATCCTCATGTGGCGCACGTTACGCGCGAGGTGAGACCACCGACGAGGGAAGCGCAGCGGCAGGTCGTCGAAACCGCCCTGCTCGAGGTCGTGAGACCGGGCGCCAGCTGCGTGCCCTCGCGCGCATCCTCGTCGCCGCGCCGTCGTCGGTGAATTCTGCGAGCCGCATCTGCCAGTCGCTAGGCGGCAGCCCGCCCGGTGCCCGCGTCTGCGTCAGCTGGACGCGTTCGACGTTCGAGTAGGAACGCACCGAGGATCGCTGCGAGACTCGCGAAGAAGACCACGGCGTACAGCGCCAACACGACGTCGAGTATCTGCCCGATACCGCGGTCGCTGCCCGTCGGCTCGCCAGTGATTGCCCCGAGCGCAGCGGCGTGTAACGCGGCACCGTATGGACGCATGTGAGCCGCCTTATAGAGCAGATCCGCGCCCGAGAACACGACGATCGCGGTCACGACTGCCAACCACCCCGCGCGGCCACGCAACGTCGCAGCCGCAGAGCGCCCGCCTCGAAGTGCTGCGAGCGCAACGCGCGTCGGTCGTGCGACGCGAAGGACCAACAGTGCCCGGACCATCATCAGGACCGGTAGGACCAGGAATAGGAGCTGCCACCACGTGCGGCGCAGAAACTCCACGGTCGACGGGGCGATGACGAGTCGCAGCACATACTCGAACACGAACACCGCCCAAAGCGTCCACGTCGCGGCGAGGAGCAACCGTTGCAGCGTTGTGCCCTCACCCACCGGTCCTTGCGCGAGAACCAGAGCAACGAACAGCACCCCGAGCGCCGCCATGATGGGGTGGAGCCGGTCGTAGACGTGTTGGGCCAGCCGCTCGCGGCTCGTGACGTCACGGCGCAGACACCCACGTAGGGCGAGGTCGGTGGCATCGACCACCGCGGGTCCCATGGCTTCGTCGAACTCACTCATGACCAGATCGGCGAGCGTCCGACCAGGGCCTGGCGGACCCACAAGCCAACGGTCTCGGGCTTCGGTCCCAGCTTCTCGGCAACCGAGCAGATCGCTTCCCACTGTGACCACTCATGACCGTGATCGAGCACCATCCGCACCGCGCGTTCACGCAACTCATCGGGGTAATTTCCCTTGGTTGGGCATTGCTCCATCCTCTCAAGGTTTGGAGCTTCCACGAATCCCGGGGGCGCTTCAACCGGCGGCGTCGGTGTAGTGCCCCAGTAGCGGTGGAGCAGCGACGCGAACAGGCGTCCGACACGGCCCTCGGTCTGGCGACGAGGGGAGCGCCGGCGACGAGGAGCACAAGGCGCGAGGAGGAAGCGCAGCGGACGACCATCAGCCGCCTGCGCCCGTTAGGAGATGGCAACGACGTCGAGCCACGAGTCGTCGTAGTAGTCGACGGTGCCACCGGGCATCTCCAGCACCTTCGTCGGGGCGAGAGCGCGCACGAAGTCGGTGTCGTGGCTGACGAGGATGATCGACCCGCGCCACGCGGTGAGCGCACGTACGACGGCGTCGCGGCTCACGGCGTCGAGGTTGTTCGTCGGCTCGTCGAGCAGCAGCACGTTGTTGCGCCCGACCATCAGCATCGCTAGCGCGAGCTTCGTCTTCTCGCCGCCCGACAGCGTGCCGGCGTCCTGGAAAACCTTGTCGCCGGAGAGCCCGAACATCCCGAGGAGTCCGCGCAGCTCCGTCTCGGTGAGCTGCACGCCGGGGGCGACCTCGCTGCGCAGGTTGTCGAGCAGCGTCACGTCGGGACGGACCTGCTCATGTTCCTGGGCGAAGTAGCCGACGTGGGCGCGTGCGTCGTATTCGATGGCGCCGAGGTCAGCCGTGGTCTGCCCTGCGAGGATGCGCAGCAGCGACGTCTTGCCGGCGCCGTTGAGCCCGAGCACGAGCAACCGCTCGCGGCGTGCGAGCTGGAACCCGATGTCCTCGAACACCGGCGGCCCGCCGTAGCCCTTGCACAGAGCCGACACGGTGACGACCGTGGAACCGGACTGCGGCGGATCGGGGAAACGCACGTTGAACTCCCGCTGCCCTCGCGGCGCCTCGACGCGCACGGATTCGAGTCGGGCGATGCGCTTCTCCATGTTGTGTGCCGCTGCGGCCTTCGTGGCCTTGGCGCCGAACCGGTCGACGAAGCGCTGCATCCGCGCCAGCTCGCGTTGTTGCTCCATCGCCTGGCGGGCGAGCCGGCGCTCGTCGTCGGCTCGGGCCGCGACGTACTGGCTGTACGTGCCTCGGTACTCGATTAGGTGACCGGACGCCGCCTCGGACGGACGGTCGAGGTGCAGCACACGGGTGATCGCCTCGTCGAGCAACTCGAGATCGTGACTGACCACGACGAGGGCGCCGCGGTAGCCACGCAGGAAGTCGAGCAACCAGTCACGCGCCTCGACGTCGAGATGATTGGTCGGCTCGTCGAGGCAGAGCACCTCGCTGCCGCCGTAGAGGATGCGGGCCAGCTCGACCCGGCGTCGCTCGCCACCGGACAGCACACCGATCGGCAGCTCGGTTCGGTTGTCGCTCAGACCGAGCCCGGCCATGAGCCGCCTCGCCTCGCTCTCGGCGGCGTAGCCACCGATCGTCCGGAAATGCTCCTCTGCCCTCGTGTAGCGCTCCACGTTGCGCTCGTCGGGCCGCTCCTCCATCGCGATGCGCAACTTCTCGATGCGCTCGAGCTCGACGTCGATGCCTCGCCCCGACAACACGTGGGTCACGGGCGTGCGCCCCTCCAGGTCCTTGCCGATGCGTGGATCCTGTGGGAGGTACCCGAAGTCGGCCGGTCGCTCGACTCGTCCGCCGGCCGGTTCCAGCTCGCCGCCGAGCGTGCGCAGCAGGCTCGTCTTGCCGGCACCGTTGCGCCCCACGAGACCGACCTTGTCGCGCGGCAACACGGTGAACGTGGCCGACTCGACGACGAGTCGGCCGCCGACCTCGACACCGAGATCCCGGACGCGCAGCATCGCACCAGGCTCGCAGCGGCATACTGCGGCGACAACCAGGTTGTTCGTCGACTGCGCACGCGCCACGAGCAGCGACGGCCCGGCGGGTCGGCGGCTCAGTCGCTCGGCGGGATGGTCGCGCGGGAGTCGTCCTCGAACGGAGAGTCGAGGCAGATCCCCTGCGTCGACGGCGACGGCGCGTCGCCCAGGGTGTCGCCCACCACGGCAGCGAGTCGCAGCCGGCCGGCGTCGCTGAGGTGCAGCCCGTCGTCGGTCAGCAGTGGCGAGTCGG
>JALZNU010000042.1 GCA_030857495.1 Actinomycetota bacterium
ACCCTTCATGTAGACGAGCGTGTTGGCGGTGCCGAGGTCGATCGCAAGGTCACGAGCCATCGTGACCTCCGGCGTGACGGTCACGAGCCATTGCGACGGCCTTCTTCGTCGCCCGCATCGTTCGCGTCGGCGCGCCGTTCGCTGTCGAGCTCCTGCACGCGATCGACCGTCGGCTTGCGCGCCGAGGGGCTGAGCGCGTCGATGTGGCGTTGGAATGCGGCGACGGTGTCGCCGCCCGAACGGCGGCGGGACATGACGACCATCACGACGAGTACGACGACGACCAGCGCCGCTGCGCCGATGATGAGCGCAGTCGTCACCGGGTCGCGCCGTCCTCGACGGGGGTGCCGCCGGGGAGCGTGGCCGGTTCGACGATGTCGGTTGCGCTGGTGCCCCAGGCGTCGCCGCCCGACCAGTGCTCCTTCTTCCAGATGGGCGCCGACGCCTTGACGGCGTCGATGGTGAAACGGGCCGCGGCGAACGCCTCGTCGCGGTGTGGTGCCGACACGGCAACGACGACCGATGCGGCTCCGACCGGCAGCGTGCCGAGGCGGTGCAGGATCGCGATCCGTCCGGCCCCCTGCCAGCGTGTCCTCGTCTGGGCAGCAATGTCGGCGAAGCAGCGTTCAGCCTGGCCGTCGTAGGCCTCGTAGGTCAGCGACACGACGTCATCGCGCCCTTCTGCGTGGTCTCGGACCGTGCCGGAGAACACCACGACTGCTCCGCAGTCGGGGCGGACGGCCCAGTCGTGGGCGCGTTGCAAGGAGAGCTCCTCGTCGGTCAGCGCCAACCAGTTCTCGCCCTCACCAGCAGACCGCACCGGGTCGATCGTAGCTGCAACCCAACCGGGCCCATCGTCTGGCGCAGACCCTCCGAACAAGTGGGCTCGGGACGTGACCACCCGATCATCGCTGCGACACATCGAAAGTCTGACTTTGTGATCGCTGATGGCGACCGGACGGGGCGGGCCGGCACCGCTACCGTGTCGCCTTCGTGAGCCACGTCCCACCGCCGCACGAGCGCCCGTGGCGCCATCCCTCCGAACTGCCGGCACCTCCCCAAGAACCCGTGTCGACCAGGGTGCGGACGATCGCCATCGTCGGCGGCACGCTCGGACTCGTGGCCATCGCGATGGTTGCGCTGATGGTCACACCGAATCGCGAGGACGTGGTCGTCGCACCGTCGTCGTCGCGCTCGCCGGGACCGGCGGCGATGTTCACGGCGCCGCCGGCATCGAACGAGGTGGTACGCGTGAAGTTCGCCGCCACGGATCGCATCGAGCAGCGCTGGGCAATGGTACGAGCCGGTGACACGACGCTGATGTGGGAGTCCGCCGAGGCGAAAGAGAGCGCCCGCTACACCGTCGCGATGTCAGCCCCTGCGACCAACGATCGCCTCGTCGTCGTCGGCGACGCAGAGCTCGACGTCACGCTCGACGACATCGGCGATTCGGCCCTCGAGGCGGGCACACTCCTGCTCGACGAGCGCGGAGAGCTGGTCGCAGTGATCGATGAGCGCGGCGACGTGTTGCTGCTCGTCGCCGACGACACCATCAACGTCGTCGACGCCAACGACGCCAGAGACTGAATCCGGCCACGAGGCCGGCGACGAGGCCGGCCACCATCGCCCCGAGAGAGAGCTCCTGGCGGCGCTTGGGGGTGATCATCGTCCACCACCCGGCCTCGGTGCCCTCGACGTACGCCTGCTCGTTCGTCACGGTCGGCGCCCAGCCGTGTGCCTTCAGGCGATCATTGGCGACGACCCACGGCGACCGTGTGTACGGGCGCAACCCCGGGGGGATCGGTCCGCGCTGGAACCGCCACTGCAACGACGACCACACCTCCGACACACGCTCGGGTAGCTTCATCCGCAGGCTCGAACCCGTGAGCTCGCGCACACGCTCGCCGGGCACCCATCCGTCGGGGGACACGTTGAACACCCCGTCGAGACGCTGCTCGGCGCCGACGACGACTGCTGCAGCGAGGTCGTCGAGGTGCACGAACTGAGCGGGCGGGTCGTCCTCTCCGAACCGCTGCCCGAAGCCTGCCGCGAGCGCTCTCGCCAGTGACGACGAGGCGAGTGCGTCCATCGTGACCACCGGACGCAGCACCGTCGCCGTTCGACCGGGATCGTCGCGCCGCCACTGGTCGACGAGCGCCTCGGCCGTCGCGAGCTGGCGGGCGTACACGAACTCCACCTCAGGTCGCAGCACCGCCTCCTCGGTCAGCGGGACGGGGTTGTTCGGCACGGCGCCGTACACCATCGCCGACGACACGAGCACGACGTGCGTGGCGTTGCCGGCCGTCGCGCCGGCGAGCATCTCGACGACGCCCTCGGTCACGCTCTGACGGGCGAGCGCGATGGCGTCATGGTCGCCGCTGCCGAGGTGCACCACGACGTCGACGGGTTCGCCCAACTCGCGGGGATCGAACGCCGGCGACGCCGCCAGCCTCGCCAGGACTCGCCGCCCGAGCTCGCTGTCGGCTCCGAACACGATGAGACCGGTTGGCACGGCGCCGACGATAAACGGTCGTAGCCTGGACCCCATGTCACAGGGTTCGACACCCGACCGTTCCGGTGACGACGACCCGTTCAGCGCGATCCCGATGTTCGCCGAGATCGCCAGGGCGATGTCCAGCCAGGGCCCGCTCAACTGGGACGCCGCGCGGCAGTTCGCGCTGCTCACCGCAGCTCGCGGCGAGTCCGAACCCAACGTCGACCCGGCCGTGCGGATCCAGTACAACGAGCTGGCCCGCATCGCCGCGCTGCACGTCGCCGACGTGACACAGGCCGAGGTCGCCACGCCCGAGATCAATGTCGTCAACCGCTCGCAGTGGGCGACGCAGACCCTCGATGCCTACCGTCACCTGTTCACCGAGATGGCCACGGCGCTCGGCGCCCAAGATTCCGACAATCTCGGGCTCAGCGGCGACGAACTCGAGCAGCTCGGCGCCGACGACCCGCTGATGAAGATGCTCGCCGGCTTCAACAAGCTGATGGCGCCTGCGCTGATGGGCATGTCCGTCGGCTCGATGGTCGGCAGCCTGGCGCGTCGTGCGTTCGGCATCTACGACCTGCCGATCCCGCGCGAGCCGCAGGTGTTGTCGGTCATCGCCGGCAGCGTCGACCAGTTCGCCGACGACTGGTCGCTGCAGCGCGACGAGATGCGCCTGTGGGTCGTGACCCACGAGCTCACCGGCCTGACGCTCTTCAGTGCACCGCACATCCGTGACCGGATGAGCGATCTCGTCCGGCGCCACGCAGCCGGCTTCAAGCCCGATCCGTCGGCGATCACCGACACGATCGGCAACGTCGGCCCCGACGACAACCCGATGGAGGCGCTGCAGCGGGCGTTCAACGACCCCGAGGTCCTGCTCGGCGCCGTGCGCTCTCCCGAACAGCGAGCGCTGGCACCCGAGCTCGACGCCGTCGTCGCCGTCGTCGTCGGCTATCTCGACTGGGTGGTCGACGCCGTCGCCGCCCGCGTCATCGGCGGCGACGCGCTGTCGATCGCCGAGGCGGCTAGACGGCGCCGGGCCGAGACGTCGACCGAAGACGTGTTCGTCGAGCGCCTGCTCGGCATCCGCCTCGGACTCGACCAGGTGCGACGCGGCAAGGCGTTCGTGCAGGGCGTCGTCGATCGCGCAGGCGAGGAGGCTTTGGCGCAGCTGCTGTCACGCGACGATGCCGTGCCCACCGCCAACGAGGTCGACGCCCCGGGCCTTTGGCTCGCCCGCCTCGAGCACTGACCGTCTCGCTCGATCAGGTGTCGCGAGCTGTCCTCCGGCGTCCGATGCGTCGCGGACCCGAACGCGTCGGGCTCGTACGGCGACGGCGGGCACCCGGTGGCGGCGGCACGCCAGGAGCCGGTTCCGTGGGGCGCTGAGCAGGCGTGGGAGCGCGTGGCGCCGGTGCACGGCGCGCGGTGCGGCTCGCCCGTGACGAGATCGCGCGGCGCATCGAGAGCGCGCGGTGCGACACCGATCGCACGCCGGCGAAGTAGTTGGCCAGCGCGACGGCGGTGATGACGCCAGCGAGGAGGAAGCCGATCTGACCGGGGATCGGAACGATCACCGGGATCAGGCCGGCGACCGCCCAGCCGAGCTGGAAGCGGGTCTCGAACACGGCGAATGCCCTGCCGTGCGTCGCCGGGGGCGTCTCGCGCTGCACGATCGCCTCGAACGCCAACCGCCCGACAGCCGCCGAGAAGTTGACCGCCATCCCGAGCGCGATGCCCGACACGATGCCACCGAACAAGGCGGCGACGACACCGACCGCCGTCGACAGCGCGAGGCAGCCGATGAGCATGTTCTCCTCGGACACGTGCGTGCGAATGCGCGACGCGAGCGCGTTGCCGGTCATGATCGCGATCGCCGACATGGCAACCGCTGCGCCGAACAACGCCGTGCCACCGTCGTCGTACTGGTCTCGCAGCCAGAACGCGATGTGGAAGAACATGAAGCCGACGGCGCAGCGCAACATCGTCATCGCCACGGCGGCGAGTTGCAGGCGGGCGACCCTCAACTGCAGCCGCTGCTCGCGCTCCGACTCGGTCGATGCCACACGGTCTGCGGCGAGCTGCGAGGCGAAGAAGAGCCCGGCGCCGAAGAGCAGCGCGCTGTAGACGAGCGTTGCGGAGCTGCCGATCGTCTTCTGCAGCAGTCCGGCTGGCAGCACGGCGACGAAGCCGGAGACGCCGGCGATGACGCCGAGCTTCGAGTTCGCCTCCACCAGCTCGTCCTCGCTGCGCACCACCGACGGCACGAGCGCCGACTTCGACACGAGGTACGTCTTTTGCAGCACGAGCGCGGCGAACACGAGCGGGAACAGCATCAGCGAGTCGACGTATCTCGCGATCATTAGCGACAGCAGGATGCGACACACGGCGACGAGCTGGATCACGAGCCGACGCCCACCGGCGGCACGGTCGATGACCGGGCCAATCAGCGGGGCAATGATCAGGAACGGGGCGAAGCTGATGACGAGGAACAGCAGCACCTTGCTGCGCGCCGCGCCGGGATCGATGCTGAAGAACAGCGAGTCGGCGAGCGCGACGATCATCGCCGTATCGCCGGCGACCATCGCCGCGTGCGTCGCCGACAGTCGCCGGAACTTCGACGCCCTCGCCAGCACTGTCACAGGCGCGATGTTACGGAACCCGCCACCCCCGGCGGCGGCAGTTGCCGAGGCTCACTTCTCGTACTTGTAGCCGAGCCCACGAATCGTGACGATGCGCTCCGGGGCGCTCGGATCCCGCTCGATCTTGGCCCGCAGACGCTTGACGTGCACATCCAGCGTCTTCGTGTCCCCGACGTAATCGCTGCCCCACACGCGATCGATGAGCAGATCGCGCGGCAGCACGCGCCCGGCGTTGGCGAGCAGGACGCGCAGCAGCTCGAACTCCTTCAGCGGGAGGCTGACGACGTCACCGTTCACCGTCACGCGGTGCTCGTCGGAATCGAGCGCGACCTCGCCGACGGTCAGCGCGGTGGTCGGGATCTCACCGCTGGCATCGCCTTCGGCGCGCCGCAGCACGGCACGAATGCGGGCGACGAGCTCGCGGATCCGGTACGGCTTGGTGACGTAGTCGTCGGCACCGACCTCGAGCCCGACGACCGTGTCGATCTCTCCGCCCTTCGCCGTCACCATGATGATCGGCACCTGGGAGAACTTGCGGATCTGGCGGCACACGTCGATGCCGCTGATGCGTGGCAACATCACGTCGAGCAGCACGACGTCGGGCTGCTGCGCCTCGAACTGCTCGAGTGCCTCGACCCCGTCGACCGCCACAGCGACATCGAAGCCCTCGCGGGCGAGGCCGATCTGAAGTGCCTCGACGAACGAGCGCTCGTCCTCGACGACGAGGACCGTGGGTCTGTTCATGGGCGGCTCGTCTCGTTCGAGGAGGGTTGGTGGGAACGCACGCCACCGGGCAGGCGCAGGACGAACGTCGAGCCCTCGCCCTCCTGTGACGAGACGAGCACTTCGCCGCCGTGGTTGTCGGCGACATGGCGCACGATCGACAAGCCGAGGCCTGTGCCGCCGGTGTCACGGCTGCGCGCCCGGTCGACGCGGTAGAAGCGCTCGAAGATGCGGTCGTGATCACGAGCCGGGATTCCGATGCCGCGGTCGGCCACCATCAGCTCGGCCACGTTGCCATCGATGCGAACCCGCACCTGAACCTCGCCGGACGGTTCGGAGTACTTGACCGCGTTCTCCACGAGGTTGCCGAGCGCCGAAACGAGCTGCCGGCGATCACCGGCGACCGCAGCGCCCGGCGGGATGTCGAGGACACCGACGCGGATGTCGCGCTGCTCTGCGATGGGACGGGTGCGCGACACCGCCTCGGCGACGACCCCATTGAGGTCGACACGGTCGTTGGCGACCGGTTCGCGCAGCTCGATGCGCGCCAGCTCGAGCAGGTCGTCGATGGTCCGCGCAGCGCGATGGGAGTCCTCGACCATGCGCTCGGCCACCCTGTTGACGACCTCGGGATCGGTCTCACCGAGCAACGTCTCGGCGAGCACGGCGAGCGCCCCGACAGGGGTCTTCAGCTCGTGGCTGATGTTGGCGACGAAGTCGGTTCGCACGGCGTCGACGCGCCGGCGCTCGGTCTCGTCCTCGATCGTTGCCATCGCCCCACCACCGGGCAGCGGCGACGACGAGACGGCGATGATTCGCCGCGGCGGGCCGTACAGCTCGAGCTGCTGACGGGACTCCTCGCCCGTTAGCGCCCGTTGCAGCAGCGGCTCGGTGGTGGCATCGAGCAGCATCCCTGTGTGCGTGCCCGAGAACTTCGCCGCCCACGCGTTGCGGTGCACCGAGCGGCCGTTGCCGTCCACGATGACGATGCCGATGGGCAGGCTGTCGAGCACCTGGGTGACGTCGGGCAACGAGCCGACGGGCCTGGAGGTCGCCAGCTCGGATGGAGCAGACGTAGAGACTTCGTCGCGGCCTCGATGATGGCTGATGCGCCAGCCGACGGCGAACCCCGCGACGGCAGCGACGACGGCGAGGACGAGTGCCCCGACGATGTTCACTCGCTCTCGCCCGCCGCCTGACGAGACGCGTGCCGGGCGGCGCCGAGGCTCTCGCGCACCCAACCGGTGACCAGGTACTGCGTCCGCTCGCCGATGTTGACGGCGTGGTCGCCGATCCGCTCGAAGAATCGTGCGACGACGGCGAGCTGGACGGCGACCTGGAGATCGATCGAGCTCTTCGCCGCCTCGTGCGACTCGAAGATCGTGCGCATGAACTCGCGCTGCAAATCGTCGAGGTAGCTGTCCATGTCGTCGATCGCAGCAGCACGAGTGGCATCTCCGGCGAGGTACGACTCGGTGGCTTCCTTGAACAGCTTCGTCGCCTGGTCGCCCATCTTCTGGATGATGCCGCGGATCGCCGGGTTCAGCGGATGACCGTAGATTCGGCGCGCCGCTTTGCACAGGTTCGTCGTCAGGTCGGCGGATCGCTCGACCTCGGCGATGATCCGCATCGCCGCGACGACCTTGCGCAGATCGGAGGCGACCGGTGCCTGGAGGGCGATCAGCGAGTAGCAGCGCTCTTCGAGCGCCAACGCCGCGACGTCGATCTCGTCGTCGCCGACGATCAGCTTCTCGGCTCCGTCGAGATCCTGGTTGAGCAGGATGTCCGTGGCGCGCGGGATGTTCTCGGTGACGATCGCGCCGAGCTTGGCGATGTCGTCGCGGATGTCGTCGAGCTCGTGGTGGAACCCCCGGCGCAGATCGCCGTGGGCCGCCTCTTCTGGAACGTGGAGCTCGGTCTCGCTGCTCATCACAACCACCTACTCCGCTCGCTCATCCGAACCTCCCAGTGACGTACTGCTCGGTGCGTTCGTCGTCGGGGTTGGAGAAGATCTTCTCCGTCGGGTTGTACTCGACGAGCACGCCGGTGCGGCGGTCGCTCTCCTTGTTGATCTCGGTGATGAAGAACGCCGTGCGGTCACTGACCCTCGCCGCCTGTTGCATGTTGTGGGTGACGATCACGATCGTGTAGTCGCGTTTGATCTCCCGCATCAGCTCCTCGATGCGCGACGTCGCGATCGGGTCGAGCGACGAGCACGGTTCGTCCATCAAGATCACCTCGGGATCGACGGCGATCGCCCGTGCGATGCAGAGCCGCTGCTGCTGGCCGCCCGAGAGGCTCATGCCGGATGCGTCGAGCCGATTGTGCACCTCGTCCCACAGCGCAGCGCCGCGCAGGGCTTTCTCGACGACACCGTCGAGCTCGCTCTTCTTCTTCATTCCGGCGATGCGCGGCCCGTACGCGACGTTGTCGTAGATGCTCTTCGGGAACGGGTTCGGCTTCTGGAAGACCATCCCGATCCGGCGCCGGACCTCGGTGGAGTTGACCTTCGGGTCGTAGAGGTCGACACCGTGATAGAGCACCCTGCCCTCGACACGCGCTGTGTCGATGAAGTCGTTCATCCTGTTCAGGCAGCGCAGCACCGTCGTCTTGCCGCAGCCGGAGGGTCCGATGAAGGCGGTGATCTCGTGCTGGCGGATCGTGAGCGTGGCGTCGCGTACGGCCTTGAAGTCGCCGTAGTAGACCCCGAGATTTTCGATGTCGTACACGGTCGGAGCGCTGTCGTCGAGCGAGTCAGCGGTCTGGGCCGTCGTGGACAGCGATACTTCGGACACGTTGCGAACCTCAGGTCTCGTCGTGGTCGAGACGGTGCTCGACGACTCGGTGTCGGTGTGATCAGTCACGGTACTCACTCCATTCGCGATGGCCATCGACACTGCTCACGAGCCGGTCCTGCGGCGCTCGTAGCGGTTGCGCAGCAAGATGGCAGCGAAGTTGAAGAACAGCACCAGCGCCAGCAGGATCACGCTCGCCGCTGCCGCCGAGTTGCTGAACTGCCATCTGTTGTCAGCGTCGGTGGGCTGGCCCGACCACCCGTAGATGAGCATCGGCAGTGCGGTGAACTTGCCGTCGAGGGACGTTTCGGGCAGGAGCCCGACACCGCCGGCGAGCGCCCCGACGACGATCAGCGGCGCCGCCTCGCCGAGCGCCCTGGCGAGCGAGAGCACCGTCCCGGTCAGGATGCCCGGCGCAGCGTAGGAGAGCACGTGGTCGCGAATCGTCTCCCACCGCGACGCGCCGACGCCATAACCGGCATCGCGGATCCCCTGCGGCACGGCGCGGATCGCCTCCATCGACGTGATCATCACGATAGGCAGCACGAGTACGGCGAGTGTCAGCGCGGCGGCGATGACCGTCTTCCCGCCGGTGAGCGTGCCGAGCCAGCCGGCGAAGATCGTGAACCCGAGCACGCCGTACACGACCGCAGGCACACCGGCGAGGTTGCGGATGTTGATCTGCACGAAGCGGGTGAACCTGGTCGGCTTGGCGTACTCCTCGAGGTACACGGCGGCGGCGATGCCGAGGGGAAAGGCGATCACGATCACCCCGATCCCGATGATGAACGAGCCGTAGAGACCGGGCCAGAGACCGATCACGTCAGGATTCGAACCGATGCTCCTGGTGACGAAGCTGCCGCCACGGTCACGGAGGAAGGGAACGGCGTCAACGAGGATCGTCCCGATGAGCGTGAACAGCACCAGGATCGTGACGAGCACGGACGTGAGCAACGCGATGAGCGCCAAGAGCCCTGGGACGTCGCGCTGCGACCTCGTCAGGTTGGCGCGGACCACATCGCCGGCCGTGCGGCCGCCGAGCGCGGGGGTTGCGAGTGCCATCGGTGACCTCAGTACTTCTGGCGAACGCGCTGCACGTAGCGGTCGCCGATCGTGTTGAGCAGGAGCGTGACCATGAAGAGCA
>JALZNU010000253.1:0-404 GCA_030857495.1 Actinomycetota bacterium
TCGTCGGCACGTACATCGCCGGCGTGCTGCCAGTCGTGCTGACGTTCCTCGACTCGCCGTTGAAGGCCGCTGCCATCCTTGGCTTCATCGTCGTCTACCAGCAGATCGAGAACTACCTGTTCGCCCCCCGGATCACGGCGAGGACGATGGAGTTGCACCCTGCGCTCGCCTTCGGCGCTGCACTCGCCGGCGCTTCGGTGCTCGGCGCGATCGGGGCGGTGCTCGCGCTGCCTGCGGCGGCGATGGTGCAGGCGCTGGTCAGCGATTGGGGGGTGCGCCACATCGTCATCGAGAACGAGCTGACGGCGGTGAGGGCCCCACGCCCTCGTCGACGGCGACGCGCCGTGCGCTCCGGCGCCGAGTCGTGAGCGAGTTCTGCGGGCGAACCATCGTTGCGGCGCGCC
>JALZNU010000253.1:414-3418 GCA_030857495.1 Actinomycetota bacterium
CTGCGCAGCAGCGGGGCGGTAATTGGTGCACCGATGAGTGACGGTTCGCTGACCGACGGCGGGGGTCACGTCCCAATCGCCGTGACGACGCGCAGCGGTGTCGACGAGTCGGTGCACCACGGCAGTGTCGTCGCACTCGACGAGCACGGCCATGAGTTGTTCGTCGCTGGCGACCCGTCACGTCCGATGTACCCGAGGTCGGCGCTCAAGCCGCTGCAGGCCGAGGCGATGCTGCGCTGCGGACTGGACGTCGGCGACCAGCAGCTCGCGCTCGTCTGCGCCAGCCACGACGGCACCGATCGTCACTGCGAGATCGTGCGCTCGATCCTCGAGGGGGTCGGGCTCGACGAGTCGGCGCTCGGCAACGTGCCGGGCTTGCCGATCGATGATCGCGCCGCAGCGGCGCACGTCCGCTCGGGGGCCGATCCGACACCGCTGCGGATGAACTGCAGCGGCAAGCACGCCGGCATGGTGGCGACGTGTGTCGCCAACGGATGGCCGGTCGACGGGTACCTCGACGAGACGCACCCGCTGCAGGTGGCGATCACCGACGAGGTTGCCCGGCGCGCCGGAGTGGTGCACCACGTCGGTGTCGATGGATGTGGCGCGCCGGCGCACCACGTGACGTTGCGCGGTCTCGCTGACGCGTTCGCCGCGATTGCTGCCGGTGCCGGGCGGGCACCGACCGCGATGCGCACCTATCCGGATCTCGTCGGTGGCGAGCACCGGTTCGTCACGATGCTGATGCGCGCCGTTCCCGGTCTGTTCGCCAAGGACGGAGCAGAGGGAGTGTTCGCCGCCGCATTCGCCGACGGTCGTGCGCTCGCCGTCAAGGTGGCTGACGGCAATCAGCGTGCGGTGCCCGTAGTGACACTGGCCGCGCTCGCCGCGATGGGGATCGACGAGCGCACCGTCGACGTCGGCGAGATGTCGTCGCCCGTCCTCGGACACGGGCGGCCCGTCGGCTCGGTGCGGGCCGTGGTGGTGCTGGGGTGATCGTGCGCGATCCCGGTCAGCCGGCGCCGTAGGCCGCCATGTCGTCGGCGAGCCCGACGAGCATGTCGACGGTGGTCAGCGGGTTGACGAGGCAGACCCGGTAGCACGTTCGGCTGCGCCACGTCGTGGGCACCACGAGCCCGACGCCGTCGTGGGCCCGGCTCGTGGTCCAGGCGTCGTAGCGGGCGCGGTCCCACCCGTCGACCTCGAACAGGACGACCGACATCTGCGGATCGAGCAGCAGCGTGAACCCGTCGCGGTCGCGCAGGTGGTCTGCGAACCCGCGTGCGGCGTCGAGCGTGTGCTCCACCGCCGTGGCGTAGGCGTCCGTGCCGTGTGTGGCCAGGCTGAACCACAGCGGCAGCCCACGGGCGCGGCGGGAGAGGTGGAAGGCGAGATCGCTCGGGTTCGACTCCGAGCGATCGACGGCGTCGAGGTAGTCGCCGTGCTGGGCGTGGGCCTGCGCCGCTGCGATCGGGTCGCGGTAGACGAGCGCGGCGCAGTCGTAGGGGGCGAACATCCACTTGTGCGGATCGATGCCGAAGCTGTCGGCCCGCTCGAAGCCGCGCAGCGCCTCCTTCATCGACGGCGCGCACAACGTCGCGCCGCCGTAGGCGCCGTCGATGTGCATCCACAGGTCGTGCGCGTCGCAGAGGTCGGCGATCGCTTCGAGCTCGTCGATGGCGCCGACGTTCGTGGTACCGGCATTGGCGACGACGGCGAACAGCCGATCGTGCGGATTCCGCCGACGGTGTTCGTCGATCGCCGCAGCGAGCGCGTCGCCGGTCATCGCGCCCCGCTCGTCGGGCTCGACGCTGACGACGTCGACGTCCATCGTCCGTGCCGCGGCGTGCACCGAGGCGTGAGTCTCGCGGGTCGTGGCGAAGCACCAGCGAGCCGGGGGCTCGTCGACTTGCTTGCGAGCGACGTGACGTGCAGCCACGAGCGCCGAGAGGTTGGCCGCCGACCCGCCGCTGACGAAGCACCCGGCCGCTTCGTCGGGGAAGCCGGCGAGCTCGGCGAGCCAGTGCAGCGTCTGGTTCTCGGCGGCGATCGCGCCGGCGCCGCACTCCCACAACCCACCGAAGATCGATGACGCGCTGACGACGAGGTCGAACAGCACGGCGGCGTGGCTCGGTGCCGTGGCGACGTAGGCGAGGTTGAGCGGGTGCTCCATCGGCCGGCAGGCGGGGAGCAGCTCGTCGCGGAAGAGCGCGAGCGCCTGGTGTCCGCCGATGCCCTCCCGTGTGATCGCCCCGGCGAGCGATCGTGCCAGCTCATCCGCCGGCTTCGCGCCCCAGTGCGGGTCCTTGTCGCGCTTGACCCGTTCGACGACGTACCCGAACACCGAATAGGCGAGCAGGTCCGTCGTCTCGTCCCAGGTGTGCATCAGCTGTACTGGTCGAGGATCGTGGTCTCGGTGACCCGTTCGAGGGTGTCCTTGATGGCGGCTGCCATGTCGGGATCCACACCGTCGATCATCGCCAGATCGTCCGCCGTCGCCCGCTGCAGCTTCGTCAGCTCGCCGAAGTGATCGGCGATGCGGATCGCGATGTCGGGTGGCAAGCGGTGCACTCGGTGCAGCAGGCGCAGTCCCTTCGGCGCGATCTCCTGGGCGGGATCGACGGCCGATGATGTGCGGCGCATCACCGCAGAGGTCCTGCGGACGTCGACGATGTCGTCGTCGGCGAGCGTCGCCAGCTCGTCGAGGACGGTGTTGGCCGAGTGGCCGGGAGGGATGTAGTCGGCGACGACGAGGTCGAGCTCGTCGTCGAGCTCGCCGTAGATCTCGTCGAGTTGCAGACGCAGCAGTCGGGCATCGATGCCGAGCTCGATGATCATGATCTTGATCTCGGCGGCGATGCGGTGCACCATCTCGCCGCGTTGCACCACCTGTGCGACGTCACGCAGCGACACGATGTCTTCCAACTCGAGCGCCGTGAGGTTGGCGATGGAGTCGTCGAGGCGGACCTTGTAGCGCTCGAGCGTCTGCAGCGCCTGGTTGGCC
>JALZNU010000254.1:0-1584 GCA_030857495.1 Actinomycetota bacterium
GGGGGAGGGCTGGCGATCGACGAGGAGCTGCGCCGCCTCTCTAGCCGGCTGTCCGATGTCGACGCCGGCGGCTGCAGCGAGCACGTTGCGGGCGCTGATCACGCCCTGGTGATACGACGCGAGACCGTCGCCCATCGGTGACGTGCGGGCGTCAACGGTGGCGCCGGCGAGCCCAACGGCGATGAGGTACGGCTCGGCGCGCCGCGGGGACGATGCTCGGCGATGAAGCGCGCCGGGAGCACTCCGCAGTACGAGGCATTGACGATCACGTCCCTGCCCTGGTTCTCTGGAGCGACGTTCTACGCGGAGTCCATCGCCATGACGCGTCCGCGAACCGTCGACACCAACTCGGTCTGTGCGTGCCATCCGGTGTGGTACGGCACCATCCAGAAGCGCGCGAACCGTGTCTGGCGGATGACGTGGGTCGTCCGCCGGCGATCCTTCGAGCGTTCCATCCCGCCGTGCTCTGCGATCGCCCTGAGCCGGGCTGATGACCGAGCTCACCCCGGAGATGGGGCCAACAAAGTTCGTCCGATGGACGATGCGGGGAGCAGACGGCCGGCCCTCGTGGGACGACGCGCTCCAACGCCTGGGCTGATCACCGTCGGTCATAAGTTGTTCGGTGGGCGCCACGACCGGACCTCGTCCATCGCGATCCGGTAGACGGCCCCCGCCGGCGGGCGCTCTCGGTACTGGCTGTACTTGGCCGCCAGCGCGGCGAGCACCGCGACGGCCTCGTCGTCGCGGTCGCGGTGGACCACCGCCCGGCCGCGGATGCGCACCCACCACAGCTGTGACCAGTCCTCCTTGTAGTGATCGACGAGCACGGTCGCCGACCCCGCCCTCTCCATGTCGTCGAGCCGGCGCAGCTGGCCGGTGCGCTTGGGCTTGTGGTCCACCGCACTCGCCAACCAGCCATCGACAAGGGCGAAGCAGATCGGCACGAGCCGCACCGCGCCGCCGTCGCCCACCGTGCCGAGGCGCGCCACTCGCGCCCGCCGCAATGCGTCGGCAACCCAAGGTTCGTCCACGGCTACATCATTCACCGCGAACCGTGGACGACGGGATCGTCAGTCCGCCGGCGCAGTCAGGAAGAAACTGGTGCCCACCACGCTCGGGGCGTAGCGGCCGGGTGCGAAGCGGTCGGCGAGCGCCGCCTTCGCTCGCCATCCGGTGCAGTGGCCGGGGGCCACGATGCGGGGTCGCACCACCTCGAAGAGATCGGTCGCGGTGGCGTCGATGCGTTGCTCCATCAGCGCACCGGCGAGGTGGAACCCGCCGAGCACCAGATCGATGTCCAGCTCGGGATAGTGCGACCGGGCGCCGAGGCAGGCGTTGACGATGCCCGCGTGCGAGCACGCCGATAAGACGGTCACACCCCGGCCTCGGACCTCGGCGGCGAGGAACCGTTCGTCCATGATCAGCGGGTCGGGCTCGCCGAGATCGCCGCGGAACGTGTGGTGGCCTTCGAGGCCCACCTCGTAGCTCGTCGTGCGCGCGATCGCCCCGCTGCCCAGGAAGAACCCGTCGGCGAGCAGGTGGGGTTCGTCGTGCAGCTCGATCGTCCCTCCCGCGTCGGCAAGC
>JALZNU010000254.1:1594-3411 GCA_030857495.1 Actinomycetota bacterium
CGATCGGGATGCAGGTCGACCATCACGGTTCCGTCGAGGCCCGCCGTGCGCCGAGCCTTCGCGATGGCATCGATGACCACAGGGAGCCCGCCGCTGTGATCCCAGTGCCAGTGCGACAGGAACACCTTCTCGATGGTCGAGATGTCGATGCCCAGTCGCTCGGCGTTGTCGACCCACACGTCGCCGTAGGGTCCGACGTCGAACAACACGGTGTGACGTTCGTTGCCGACCAGACCGGTCAGGAGCACCGACAGGCCGTGACACGCCACGCACAGGTGATCGAACACGGGGATGCAGTCGTGCCCGTCGTGTCGTCGCGTCGGTGGGATCCGCCTCAGCAACGACACCACCTCGGGCAGCTGTGGAATGCCGGCGTCGATGCTCGAGAGGTTGTCGGTCTCGTTATCGACGACCACGGTGATGGTGAGTTCGTCGAGTGGCGTGGATCGGGTGTTCAAATCGGTCACCTCGCAAGATCGGCCTGTTGCGCGTCTCCATGGTGGCAGGTCGTTGGCGTCGCGGCGGTCGGTGTGCCGTTCGCCGAGGTCTACGACGTCGACGACGTGTCGGGGCGCACGTCGGCAAGCAGGCGCATCACATCGGCCGGCTCGGCGCGCTCGCGTGCACGCACGGCGAGGAGCAGGGCGCTGGCGGGGAGGCCGGGATTCTGGACGGCGAGTGCGACCCAGACCGTGGCTGCGTCGACGGCGTCGATCTCCCGATCGCGCTCGTCGCCGGTGAGCGTGGACAGGCGTACGGCCACCGACCACGCCTGCCGTCGGGCCGCGACGAGACTGAAGCGGATCAGCGTCTCGTCTCCTTCACCGCCGATCCGGTCAATGAGGTCAAGCCACGGCGAGACTGTCCCGAGTGCACCCTGGCAACCGTCGACGAGATCTCCCAGCACGTCGTTGACCGCGTCGAAGTCGGCTCGCACGACATCGATCGACTCCCCGCCCACCTCCGATGCCGTGACCCCGAGGTCGAGGTTGATGTGCGCGTTGATGCCGAGCAGGACGTGCTGCAGGTAGATGGGTCGCCAGTGGTCGGCCGCCCGGAACGCCACGCGCCATGACTCGGCGCACGGCGTGCCGCTCCGCCACGCCCGCTCAGCGCTGAGGTAACGATCGGCGAAGCGACCGACGAAGCGCTCCATTCGCGCAGGGTCTTCGAAGTGGCCATCGGTCGCTCGCTGCCGGACGGTCCTGGTGACAGCGAGGTACATCGCCGCGAAGTAGCCAATGCGGTCTCCGTCGGCGGCGCACCGATCGACGACGCGCTCGAGGGCGTCGACGATCCTGTCGTAGGTCATCGCCTCCTGGTCCGGCACCGCCACGCGACCGTACTGCTTTCCGGTCCGCCGGCGGGACGGCGTCAGGCGATCGCAGGTTCGTCGGCGAACTGGGTGTGGTAGAGGTCGGCGTACCGGCCACCGGCTGCGAGCAGTTGATGGTGGTCGCCGCGCTCGACCACACGCCCGTCCTCGATCACGAGGATCACGTCGGCAGCCCTGATCGTCGAGAGCCGGTGGGCGATGACGAGTGCGGTGCGATCGGCGAGCGCCACCGCAAGCGCCTGCTGTACGGCGAGCTCGGACGTCGAGTCGAGGTGCGCAGTCGCCTCGTCGAGGATGACGATCTGCGGATTGGCGAGCAGCAGCCGTGCGATGGTGAGCCGCTGCCGCTCTCCGCCCGACAGGCGGTAGCCACGCTCGCCGATGACCGTCTCCAACCGATCGGGCAGCGACCGGATCAGGTTCGACAGTCGCGCTTGTTCGACCGCGCGCCAGATGTCGGCGTCGGTCGCGTCGGGGTTTG
>JALZNU010000043.1 GCA_030857495.1 Actinomycetota bacterium
GCCCTCGGCGACGCCCTCGAACGTGCCGGCGACTACTTCGCCCTCTAGGAGCCCCGATGCCTGGCCTCGACGACCTCTACCGCGAGATCATCCTCGACCACTATCGCTCGCCCCGCAATCGCGGCGAGCTGCCCACACCACCGGCGCGTCTCGCCGTCGGGCACAACCCGCTGTGCGGTGACGAGGTCACCGTGTACGTCGACGTGGAGAACGGCACCGTCGCCGACGTGAAAGTGAGTGGGCAGGGCTGCTCGATCTCGCAGAGCTCGGCGTCGATGATGACCCAGGCCGTGAAGGGACGTTCGATCGACGAGGTGCAGTCGATGATCGCTCGCTTCAAGTCGATGCTGTCGATCGGCGAACCGCCGCCACCGCGGTCGACGTCGTCGAACGGTGACCGTGACGGCGACGCGGCCACCACCTCCGCGTCCTCACCCGGAGGCGAGGCAGGCGATGTCAGTGGCGACGGCAGCGAGCTCGGCGACCTCGAGGCGCTCCGCGGCGTCGTCAAGTTCCCCGTGCGCATCAAGTGCGCGACGTTGGCGTGGAACACGCTGGTCGAGGCGATCGACGCCCCGATCCCGACGTGACTGCGTTGACTCCTGCGCAGCCCTCGCAGGGCGAGCTGAGGGCTCGTGCCGGCCTCGCGCTACGAGAGCTCGGCCATGCCCTGATCGGTCACGACGCCGACGATGATCGGCTGACAGGCATCGCATCGCAGCTCGAAGAGCTCACCGACGAGCTCGGGACCGGCGACAGCCGCGAGCGCGACCCGAACTCCTTCGACACGTGGGGCGAGTCCGTCGTCGACGGCGCGCCGATGAAGAGCTACGACGACCGGCCGTTCTCGGGCCGTTCGAGCCCGTGGGGTCTCGACATCGATGTGCACCGCCACGGCGACGAGGCACGCGCCCGCGTCAGGCTGCAGGAGGCTCACGAGGGAGCTCCGGGCCGTAGCCACGGCGGCATCGTGGCCGGCCTGTTCGACGACATGTTCGGCTTCGTGCTCGGCATCACGCATCAACCGGCCTTCACCGGCGAGCTGTGGCTGCGCTACGAGGCGCCGACACCGCTGCACCGACCGCTGTCGTGCCGTGCCCGCCTCGTCCGGCGCGTCGGGCGCAAGCTGATGATGACGGGCGAGCTCATCGACGTGTCCGCCGACGGCGAGCCCGTGCTCGTTCGTGCGACGGCGACGATGATCGCCATCGACATGGTCGACCTCGGGGGCCTGTCGGCCGAGCTGCCACCGCCAGAGGAGGCGGACGGCCTGCCCGACGACGGGTGGGGAGCCTCCGTCAGTCGCGGCGCAGGTCGGTGACCACGCCGCCGCTCGCCCTGACGAGCTCGTCGGGAGCGAGGCCGAACACGTCGTTCCACGTGCCGGCGGCCGCCCAGACCTCGTCGTACTGCAACAGATCGAGGTCGACGAACACGGGCAGCTTCTGGGCGTGGCCGAACGGTGGCACGCCGCCGATCGGGAAGCCGGTTGCGGTACGCACTGTGTCGGCATCCACGCGGCCGCAGTGCTCGCCGCCTGCCGCGGCGGCGAGCTTCGACTCGTCGAGCTGGTTGCTGCCGCTCACGTAGGCGACGACGACGTCGCCGTCGACGGAGAAGATCAGGCTCTTCACGATCTGCCCGACGTCGACGCCGATCGCCGCAGCGGCGTCGGCCGCGGTCTTCGTGCCGTCGGGGAATCGGCGCGGTTGGATGTCGACGCCGAGTACGGCGCCGGCCTCTACGACGCGTCGTACGTTGCGGTGAGGCTCACCGTCGGTCATGTCCGACGAACGTACCTCGTCAGCTGGGCGGCGCGAAGAGGTCGTCGAGCGTGCCGAGGTCGCGCGGCGCTCGCGTCGGCACATCATCTGCTTCGTCGCCGTCGGCAGCGAATGCGGCGTAGCCGTCGGCTTCGAGCTGATCGGCCAGCTCGGGTCCACCTTGGGCGACCATGCGTCCCTTGACGAGGATGTGCACCGCGTCCGGTCGCAGCTCGGTGAGGAGACGCGCATAGTGGGTGATCGCCAGCACGCCGACGCCCTCGACGGTGTCGCCGAGCCCGTCGGGATGTGGCTCCGTGAGCGCCTCGATGCGGCGTGCGCAGGCACGCAACGCATCGATGTCGAGGCCGGAGTCGAGCTCGTCGAGGATCGCCACCTTGGGCACGAGCGCAGCGAGCTGCAGCGTCTCGTTGCGCTTCTTCTCGCCGCCCGAGAAGTCGACGTTGAGCGAGCGGACGAGGAGCTTCTCGTCGAACCCGATCGTGGCCGCCTCGTCACCGAGCAGACGGGCGACATCGGATGCGTCGCGCCCGCGGGCGACGAACGCCTCGACCATCGCGTCGACGAGTCGCACCCCTGGCACCTCCGTCGGGTACTGCATCACGAGGTGGAGCCCGGCGAGCGCCCGCTCGGGCGTGGTCATCGCCAGCACGTCTTCGCCGTCGAGGGTGACGCTGCCGCCGAGGACCTCGTAGCCAGGTCGCCCGAGGATCACCCCTGACAACGTGCTCTTACCGGCGCCGTTGGGGCCCATGACCGCGTGCACCTCGCCCGATCGCACGACGAGGTCGATCCCATTGAGGATCTCCCGTCCTTCGACACCGGCCCGCAGGCCCTTGATCTCGAGCACGGTCACGGTGACACCGTGCCGCTGGGGGCTGTGTCGCCCGTCGCCGCATCGTCGGCGACGGTGACGACGATCTGGCCGTCGACGACCCTTACCGGGTACACCGCGACGGGCTGTGTCGCCGGCAGGGTCTGGGGCTCGCCGGTCGTGAGGTCGAACGTGCTGCCGTGCTGCGGGCACTCGATCTCCCGCTCGTCACACCAAACCTCACCGCCGGACAACGAGACGTGGGCGTGCGAGCAGATGTCGGCGACGGCGTACACCCCGTCGTCGATCCGCACCACGGCGATGCCCACGCCGTCGACCTCGAACCGTGACGCCGTGCCGGACTCGATGTCGGCGAGCGCGCCGAGCGTGTGCTCGCTCATGACGGGTTCTCGCCTGGCAGCGTGAGCTTGTCGGCGACGCGGCGTCGGAGATCACCGAGGAACGATGCCGGCGGCAGCTGCGCAAGCACCTCGTCGAAGAACCCGAGCACGATCAGCCGCTCCGCCCTCGCCGTGGGGATGCCCCTGCTCTCCAAGTAGAAGCGCTGCTCCGGGTCGATCGGTCCGACGGTGGAGGCGTGACTGCAGCGGACGTCGTTCGTCTCGATCTCGAGGTTGGGGACGCTCTGCGCCCACGCTCCCTCGGACAGCGTGAGCGTGCGGTTCGTCTGGAACGCACTCGTGCCACGCGCCTCGTGGCCGATCTTGATCAAGCCCGTGTAGACGCTGCGGGCGTGGTCCTGGACGGCACCCTTGAAGAGCAGGTCGCTCGTGCCCTTCGGCGCCTCGTGGTCCTGGATCGTGCGGAAGTCGTGCATCTGGTCGCCCGCGGCGAAGTACAGGGCCACCTGACGCGTCGACGCACCCTGTCCTGCGACAAGTGCCTCGGTGCGCACCCTCGCGTAGTGACCGCCGAGCGCGACCGTGGCGAGAGAGATGGTGGAGTCGGCGTCACCGAGCGCCTGCTGGTGCGCCACCTGCCATGCCGCGTCACCGAGCTCGTTGACGCCGAGGTACCTCACCCGCGCGGCGCGTGCGGCACGCACCTGCAGCACGGGCACGACGAGGCTGTCCTCTCCGGCGGGCGACGAGAACCGCTCGATGACGGTGACCTCTGCGTCCTCGCCGACGTCGAGCACGAGCCGCGGGAACGTCGCCGTGCCGGCGCCGGGACTGCGGTGCTCGATGACGATGGGCTCCTCGTGGACCGTCCCAGCCGGGATGTGCACCACGATCGGCGTCATGAACGCGACGTTGAGCTCGGCGAACACGTCGGGCACGTCGATGGCATCGCCGATCACGTCAGTCGCGTCGTCTCCCGCCGTCAGCTTCCAGCCCGTGATCGTGGACACGGCCACAGCCGGCGAGTAACGGCCGAGCTCGAGCTCCTCGATGCGGCTGTAGCGCCAGATCTCCTCTGCGGTCGTCGGCATCGTCGCCGTCGCGAACCGCCCGGCTGCCGCTGCACGGAGAGCGGCGCTGGTGCCACCGAAGCGTGTCTCGGCGAGCTGGATCGCATCGTCGACGGTGAACGCAGGCACGGGAGACAATCCTACGAGCGGCGCCGGCGAAGCGGCGATGGCACCGGCAACGGAAATTTGCGTTGCCCAACGCGTCATCTCGCGTGATCTCTGCGGTCGCGCTCGACATCGTCGCCAAATTCGTGTATCCCGGCACGTGGGCGGGACCTCGTGTGAGGTCCGTGTGAACTTCCGGGCACCGCAGCGACGCACGACGCGTCGACGCGGAAAGAGAAGTCCACTCGCCGACACACCAGAGACGGGGAGCACCATGCGACAGCAGACCGGATAGACGCGCGCCGAGAGGGTCAGCGGCGGAACCAGCGGAAGCGACGCGAGCGTCGCTGTCGGGCCGCCCGATCGGCCTCGACCTCGGCGATCACACGGCGGCCCACCTCGTTGAGGTGGTCCTCCGCCTCGTCGAGCACCGCTGCCGCGCTGCCGTCGTCGACACCCGGCGGCTCCTGCGGGGTTGCAGGGGTGATCAACGTCCCATGCGTCCACGCCACGTCGGCGAGGCGCCGCTCGTAAGAGGCGCATTGTTCGGGGCAGCGCCACGGGGCGTCGGGCGCGAGGTCAAGATCGCACTTGCGCACGGTTTCGCCATTGGGATACGTGCGGCTCTCGAAGTACTTGCACTCCTGGCGCATCGGCACGTTCGCAGCCTACGGGACGCCACACGGCCGACACCCGCGCCAAATATCGATGTATCCACGCCACGAGCGGGAACTCACTTAAGGGCCCCCGGGCGGTGCCGATCGACCTCGGTCGCCGGCACGAAGAGGGCCTCGACCAACACACAAGAGATGGGGAAGAACAATCATGCGAAACCGCACGCGTTCCAAGCGCCCGCTGCTCTGGGGATCCGTCCTTGCAGCGGCGCTGTTGAGCGGCACGGGGACCGCCACGGTCACTGCGCAGCCGACGGAGCAAATACCAACACAGGCACCGGCACGAGCGCCAGAGGAGGTGCGCCCGAACGATCCGGGCGCTCCCCCCGCTGACGACAGGTCCGGCTACGTCGGCCTCGCCGGCGAGGACGACGCCGGGAGCGCGTCGGCCGCCGATGAGGATGGCACCAAGCCGGCCGATCCGACGATGGATCCCGACGCCACACCGACGGGTGTCGACGTGCCCGGCGAGGCCGGTTCGGCCGCAGGCGATGACGACGGGGCGACCGAGGCCGACCTCGTGACCTCCGCCGAGGCGAAGGGCAGCTCGGCATCGGCGCTGCGTGCCGCGCTCAGCGGCAAGCAGAAGATTCGGGTGATCGCCACGATGGCCGTCGACACCGAGCTCGAAGCCGAGCTGTCGGCGGCGCAGGTGCGCGCCCAGCGGGCCGAGATCGACACGTCGCAGGACGACCTCGCCGGGATCCTCCGGGGCACCGGTTCCAAGATCCTGTCGCGCTTCGACGTGACGCCTGCGGCGGTGGCGATGGTCGACGAAGCCGGGCTCGAAGCCCTGCTCGCCGATCCTGCGGTCGCCGCGGTCACGCTCGATCGCGAGCTCGAGCTGATGCTCGACACCAGCACCGGCGTGATCGACTCCGACCTGCTGAATGCCGCCGGCGTGCGAGGCAACAACTTCGAGGGCAGCACAGGTGGCGCCTTCGAGGTCGCCGTGCTCGACTCGGGCGTTGACAACGGGCACAACGCCTTCATCGGGCGGATCGTCGCACAGGCGTGCTTCTCGACCGGCCCCTGGTGCCCGAACGGCCTGGACCAGCAGATCGGTGGCAACGCCGGTGACGACTGCGGGTACTCGACGCAGTGCGACCACGGCACCCACGTCGGTGGCATCGCCTCCGGCGGCATCTACACGAACGGGCACGAGGGTGTGGCCAACGGCTCGCGCCTCATCGCCGTGCAGATCGGACACCGCAACACGACGAGTTGTGGTACCGGACCGAACCCGTGCTGGAGGACGTTCTTCTCCGACATGGACCAGGCGCTGCAGCACGTGCTGAACCTGCGGGCCGGCGGACGCAACATCGCGGCCGTCAACCTCAGCATCGGCGGCGGCGGTCCCAGCAACAACTGCGACGCGACGCTGCCGAACAGCCAGAACCTGATGACGCAGCTGCGGGCGCAGAACGTCGCCGTGGTGGTGGCCGCCGGCAACGACGGCTTCAACACCGGCGTCAGCCAGCCGGGGTGCCTCACGAGTGCGTTCACGATCAGCGCCACCGATAACAGCGACAACACGGCGGGGTTCACGAACTCCGGCACGAAGACGACCTGGTGGGCACCCGGCGTGAGCATCGTGGCACCGATCCCGACGGGCGACAACGAGGGCTCGAAGAGCGGTACGTCGATGTCGACGCCGCACGTCGCTGGTGCCTTCGCGCTGCTGAAGGAGTGCGTCGATGGCAATGGCGTGCCGCGCACGATCAACAGCATCGTCTCACTGCTGGACAACTCCGGCGTGGACGTGACCCGCAACGGCGTGACCCGCCGGCGGATCAACGTCCTCGACGCGGCGACGGCGACGGTCAACAACAACGACTTCGCCTCACCGGAGATCCTCCCCGCCAACCCGGGAGCGGGTTTCAACGACTTCGACTTCACCGTCTGCTCGGACACCGAGCCGGGTGAGCCTGGTCCGTTCGGCCTCGACAACGGCATCTGGTACTCGTGGACGCCGGCGGCGACCGGCACGGCGACCATCTCGACGGACGACGGCGGTGGCAACGTCACCACGTTCGACACCACGCTGGCCGTGTACACGGGCGGCTCGCTCGGCACGCTGGAGGTCGTCGCCTCCGACGACGACAGCGGGGTGGGTCTGCGGAGCCTGGTCAACGTCCCCGTCAACGGCGGCACGACGTACCGGATCAAGGTGGACGGGTTCGGTGCGGCCAACGGCCTGATGAACCTGCACCTCGAGAACGGTCCGCCACCGACGTGCGGCGGCCTCCCGGCAACGCTGGTCGGAACGGGCGGCAACGACGTGCTCAACGGCACCCCAGGCAACGACGTCATCGTTGGCCTCGCCGGCGACGACACGATCAACGGCAACGGTGGCAACGACCACCTCTGTGGCGACGCCGGCAATGACACGATCAAGGGTGGCATCGGCGTCGACCTCGTGCTCGGCGGGGCGGACAGCGACGCGATCAGCGGCGGGCCCGGCGACGACACCCTCGTCGGCAACCCTGGTGGCGGCAGCGTCGACGACCTCGGCGACCACATCGTCGGCGGATCCGGCAACGACTTCATCGACGGCTGGGTCGGCGACGACCTGCTGGAGGGCGGGACCGGCAACGACTCCCTCCGTGGCGAGGCAGGCAGCGACAAGGTGTCGTATGCCAACGCTGCGGCGGCGGTGACGGCGAGCCTGCTCTCCGACACGGCGACCGGCGAGGGCAACGACACGTTCACACTCGTCGAGAACCTCGACGGCTCCAGGTTCAACGACGTCATGGACGGCGGAGGGGGACCCAACGTGCTCCGAGGCCTCGTCGGCAACGACGTCATCCGTGGTCGCGGTCACGACGACTCGATCTACGGCGGCGACGGCAACGACCGTCTCGACGGCAACGACCGTCACGACCACCTGAAGGGCGGCAACGGCGCCGACATCCTGACGGGTGGCCTCGGCAACGACCGGGTGAGCGGCGATTCCGGCGAGGACCGGGCGGCCGGCAACGACGGTGCCGACATCGTCCGCGGTGGCACATCCGACGACCTCCTCGACGGCGGGTCGCAGAACGACCAGCTGTTCGGCGAGAACGGCAACGACCACCTGATCGGTGGGCCGAACACCGACTCGTGCAACGGCGGCAACAACGCCGATACGTCGTCGGGATGCGAGGTGAAGATCAGCATCCCCTGACCTCGGCATGATGACGACGGTGTGCCCCGCGACCGACATCGGTTGCGGGGCACACCCGCGTCTGGGGTCCGTACCGGTCAGGGTGTTCGTCTGATCAGACCGACACGGGTGCGTCGTCGGCATCGAGGGCATCGCTGTCGGCGCCGCCCTCGTCCGGGGGGCCGGTGATCTCGACGCTGCGTCGATCGGACGGCAGGTAGCGCTTGACCGCCACCGCGGCGAGGCCGACGACGACCGCTCCCGTGATGGCCGCGACACCGAGGCCATCGACGAACGACTGCTTCGCCGTGTCGAGGATCGGCGTGTCGGCCGGCAGGACCCCCTGACGGACGAGACCGACCACACCACCGAGGCTGCCCTCGGCGACCTCGCGAGCGCGTGCCGGCAGATCGGCGACCGAATCGGCGACGCCGTTGGTGTAGGTGCCGGTGAGCAGCGACCCGAGCACGGCGACGCCGAGCGCCCCGCCGAGCTCTCGCGTCGTGTCGTTGGTGGCGGAGCCCATTCCGGCCCGGTCGCGCGGCACCGACGCCATCAGCTGGGTCGTCATCGGCGTCATGGTCAGTGCCATGCCCGCAGCGAGGATGCACAGCGTGACGAGCAACTGCACGTATCCCGTGTCGACCCTGAGCAGCGCCGCGCCGGCGAGTCCGGCGCCGACGGTGGCGAGACCGGCGGCCCCCACGGTGTCGGCGCCGAGGCGGGCGACGAGCTTGGGTGTCTGCGGCGCGACGGACATGATGACGGCGGACATCGGCAGCAGGCGCAGCGCGGCTTCGAGGGGCGAGTACTCGAGCACACCCTGGAGGTACTGAGTCACCATGAAGAACATGCCGAACATGGCGAAGAACACGAGCGTGATGCCGCCGGAGGCGACGGCGAATCGCGGGTTCGAAAACAGCCGCAGGTCGAGCATCGCATTTCGGTTGCGCAACTCCCACACGCCGAAGGCGACGAGCGCAACGGTGGCGCCGCCGAACCAGAGGAGCGACTCGACGGTCAGCCACCCGTGGTGCGGGCCCTCGATGATGGCGTACACGAGCGCACTGAGACCGACGATCGACAGCAGCGCACCGATCGGGTCGAGCGGGGTCCGCGTGGAGTCCTTCGACCGCGGCACGAGGACGTAGCCGGCGACGAGTGCGCCGAGGATGATCGGGATGTTGACGAGGAACACCGAACCCCACCAGTAGTGCTCGAGGAGAAAGCCGGACGCGACAGGCCCGATGGCCGCACCGGCGCCGGAGATGCCTGCCCAGATGGCGATCGCCTTGGCACGTTCTCGCGTCGGGAAGACGTTGGTCAGGATCGACAGCGTCGACGGCATGACGAGCGCCGCCCCGATGCCCATGACGGCACGCGACACGATGAGCATGGTGACGTCGCCGGCCGCCGCGCCGAGCACAGACCCGAGGCCGAAGATCACGAGCCCGGCCTGCAGGGCGCCCTTACGTCCGAACCGGTCGCCCAGGGCCGCCGCGGTGAACAGCAGGCCGGCGAACACGAGCGCGTAGGCGTCGACGATCCATTGCACGTCGGTCTGCGAAGCGCCGATGCCGCCCTCCGGCCCACCGAGCTGCAGCGTCGGTAGCGCGACGTTGAGTACGGTGTTGCCGACGATGACGATGATCAGCGACGCGCAAAGGACGGCCAGCGTCTTCCAGCGACGTTCGTAGGTCACCGGATCAATGCCCTCGAGATCCTCTAATTGCGCTACGTCTCCGTTGCGGACGGTGGCATCAGACACGGTCACTCTCCTCTCG
>JALZNU010000255.1 GCA_030857495.1 Actinomycetota bacterium
GGCGTCGGCGAGCCGGGTGCGCATCCGCATCACGAGCGCCAGCCGGTAGGGGTCGCGTCCCTCGGCGAACGCCGCCCGCAGGTTGTTCGACATCCTCGTCACGATGTCGATCGTCGACGCCGGCGCGAGGAACGACTCGCGCCACGGGATGCGGCCCCCGCTGACCTCGGTGAGTGCCGCCTGGCAGCCGGCGCGATCGAGCTCGCGACCGTGAAACGGATCGAGGAACCAGTCGAGATCGTCGTCGTCGCCGACAAGGAAGTGGGCCGGCATGCCGACTCCGTGCAGCGGCACGCCGCAGCGGCGGGCGACCTCGATCACGACGACCGAGAGCGTGATGGGGATGCCTGCTCCCGTGCGCAGCACGTGGCCGACGCAGGAGTTGCGCCAATCGCCGTAGGTCGATCGGTCGCCGCGCAGCCGGCGCGAGCCGATGAGCCGGTCGACGATGTCGTCCCGGGTGCGACCTCCGCACTCGCCCGCCAGCTCGTCGAGTTGGCTGACGATGTCGGCGACGTCGACACCGCGCCGCAAAACGCGTTCGACGGCGAGCGCGACGGACGCCAGCTCGCCCGCCGGTGGAGCTGCTGGGGCCGCGCTCGACGGCAGAGCGGCGACGAGCCGATCGAACTCCTCCATCGCTGTGACGCCGCCCACCCGGGTGACGCTACGGCTCCTGGAGGCGTGACGTCGGGCCCTCCCGAGCCCGTGTCAGCATTCTCCGCCGGCGCCGCGTGTTTTCGCGGACACAGACGACGGGACCGTCGTCGACGATCTCGCCTTCGCGATGCGCACCTAGGGTGCCGGGATGAGCGAGCCGATGACAGCGACGGAGTTCCACGAGCGTGTCGACCTCCCCGACTGGCGATGGATGCTCGGGCGCATCGAGGCGACATTCGCTGCCGACACGTTCGACGCCGCAGCTCGATTCGTGCTCGACGTCGCCGGCGCAGCCGAGCAGGCGTCGCACCACCCCGATGTCGACGTCCGTTACCCGGGCACCGTCCACCTCGGGCTCACGACGCACGCCGCCGGCGGACGCGTCACCGAACAGGACACGGCGCTGGCGACGACGATCTCTGCGCTCGCCGCGTCCGCGGGGCTGCGCTCGTCCCCGCAGGCGGCGACGATCACGGAGGTTGCCATCGACGCCATCGACATCGACGCCGTCCGACCGTTCTGGCAGGCGGTGCTCGGATACGTCCCTCAGCCTGGTCACGACGAAGGCGCGCAGATCGACGCCATCGTCGACCCGGCGCGCATCGGGCCGGCCTACTGGTTCCAGCAGATGGACGAGCCACGGCCGCAGCGCAATCGCATCCACATCGACGTCACGGTGCCCCACGACGTTGCCGAGCAGCGCACCAGCGACGCGCTCGCCGCCGGCGGGACCCTCGTGTCGGACGCCCGAGCGAACGCGTTCTGGGTGCTCGCCGACCCCGAAGGCAACGAGGCGTGCGTGTGCACGTGGCAGGAGCGCGACTGACCGCCACTAGCCTCACGGTCATGACCACCACCGTCGCCCTCGTCGTGAAGCTCGTCTCGAAGCCCGACACGCAAGATGAGGTGGCCCAATTCCTCGCCGGCGCTGTCGAGCTCGCCAACGCCGAAGAGGGCACGCCTGTCTGGTTCGCGCTTCGCACCGACGACTCGACGTTCTGGATCGTCGACGCCTTCCCTGGCGATGCCGAGCGACAGACACACCTCAACGGACCGATCGCTGCCGCGCTCATGGAGAACGCCGACAGGCTCCTCGCGCAGCCGCCGGAGATCAACCCGGCCGAAGTGCTGGCGTCCAAGGTGGTCACCACCTGAGCGCCTCGCCCGCTGATCGCCGCCGGCTCAGGCGTGCGTTGCCCGATGGAGGTCGCGCAGCAGGGCGATCTCGGCGCCGTGGTGCAGCACCTCCTGGTTGACCCACCAGACGATCTCGAGGAACGGGTCTTCGGCATCGCTGCCGTCGGGGTACGTGCTGTGCCCCACGGTGTCGAGCGCCGCATCGTCGGCCGCCTCGAGCGCCGCCCGCCAGGCTGCGACTGCCGACCGTAGCGCGTCGATCGCTGACGCCGCGTCGTTGCGGACGACCATCTCGTCCTCGTCGAACGGGTGAGATCCGACGTCCAATCGGCGCGACCCGCGAGCATCTCCGTGAGGTGATGCATACGCCACGCGATCGTCGTCACGGGCGGCGGGTACGGATGCGGACGGCCGCCGTCGCCGCTGTCGATGACCGACCGGTCACACGCGCGAGCAGCCGCTCTGTGGCGTGGTCGTACTGGTCGAGCAGTGGGACGAGGCGCGGTGGTGTCAGGTCTCGTCGGCGTGATGGTCGTGCTCGGACGCCTCCGCCGCCTCGGCGTCGGCCTTCGTCACGTGCAGCGTGCCGGCCGGATGGTCCGGCGGCCCGTATACCGAGTACAGCTTCAGCTCGCCGTCGCCATCGTTGACAACGTCGTGCCAGGTGCCGGCGGGAATGATCATCGCCCAGTCGTCCGAGACGGCGTGCTCCTCTGCCACGTCGTCCGACGACGAGCCGAGCCGCAGCGTGCCGCTGCCGCGCTCGATCCGCAGGAACTGGTCGAGGTGGTCGTGCATCTCCCAGCCGATGTTCTCGCCGACGGCGAGCGACATCACGGTGAGCTGGATGTGCCGGGCCGTGAACAGCACCGTGCGGAAGTTGGTGTTGTCGATCGTGGTCTTCTCGATGTCGGCGATCCAACCGAGCGAGCTGGACGGTTGCTTGTCGTTGCCCATGGCGTGATGATGCCAGACCGCAGCGACCGCCAATCGCCGCTGCGGGTGAACCGACAGGTCGCTACGGTTCATCTCGATCGCCGGCTGCCGACCAGACCGGGGGTCCGAGGAGGAGCAATGAGCGACGTCCGTCTCGACCTTCCGACCACTGCGCGCGCTCCGTTCGCCGCCATGTTGTGTAAGAAGGCGCTCGACAGTGGCGACCAAGAGGGGGCACAGTGGGCAAGTCAGCGGCTGAATTGGGTGGCTGAGGCGAAGGGCCGGGGCGAGAACCTCAGCGTCGACGAGGTGGCGGCCGAGATGTCGACCGGCGACGCTGTACTGGTCGACTTGCGTGAGCCGGAGGAGCTCACCACATACGGCGCCGTCCGGCAGGCCACGGCCTGCGCGAACGCCGGGTCCTCCGCGGCCGCGCCGGGCCGGCGCCCCTCGGCCGTCAAGGCCACAGATCGCTGACTCTTCCGTCGCGCGCCGTGAGGGTGGCGGTCGCCCGGAACGTGAGGTTTCCCTCCACGTTTGCCGGCGCGATGATCGTGCCCATGGATGGTGTGCACGACCTCGGCGGGATGCACGGCTTCGGAGCGGTGCCCATCGAGACCGACGAGCCGCTGTTCCACGAGAGTTGGGAAGGGCGCGTG
>JALZNU010000256.1 GCA_030857495.1 Actinomycetota bacterium
GCGTCGACAACGATGTGGGCGCGCTCATGGACGTCGAACACCACGGTCGCCATGCGGTCCTCGAACGACAGCGACGGCCATCGCTCCTCGCCGCTGCCGGCCGCCGGTGCGCCCTGGGCGTCGTGGCTCATCCGAGCCCCCGCAGCGCAGTCCAGGCGTCGCGGATCAGGTGGCGGGAGGCGATGCCGGCGCGCCGGCGCTCGTCGCGGACGATCGCCCGCAGTCCCGGCTTCGGCAGCGGGTTGTCGACGCGGAACATGCGTTCAACGGTATTCGCGATCATCTGCGGGTACTGGCGCTGGACGCGGTCGGAGAGCACGAGACCGGGGATGTTGCGCAGCTTGCGGTGGTCGCGCAGCACGAAGTTGTCCTCGAGGCGAGCGCGGTAGGCAGCGAGCGAGCCGGCCGACGTGTCGTTGCGCGCCAGCGCCTCGGCAGCGGTGGCGCCCGCTGCGGCGCCGCTCGCCATCGCGAAGTTGACACCTTCCAGCCAGATGCCGGCGGCAAGGCACATCGCCGCGGCGTCGCCGACGACCATCATCCCGTCGGTGGCGAGCTGCGGCATCGTGTCGTAACCGCCCTCGGGGATGAGGTGCGCCGAGTACTCCTCGACCACGCCGCCGTCGACGAGCGGAGCAATGGCCGGGTGCGCCTTCAGCGCCGCGATCAGCGCCTCGGGTCGCTGCGACTGGTTGGCCAGGGCGTCGATCTGCAGTACGACGCCGACCGACACGGTGTCGAGGTTGGTGTAGAGGAACCCGCCGCCGTTGACGCTGCCGGTGCCGCCGAGGATCTCGATGTCCACGCCGTCGCGGTCGCGCACACCGAACCGCTGGTCGATCACGTCGCGTCCGAGGTGCAGCGTCTCTTTCACGCCGAGCGTGAAGTGGTTCGCGTCCTCGTTGCCGAAGAGCCCCGCTTCCTTGGCGAGGAAGCTGTTGACCCCGTCGGCGGCGACGACCACGCGAGCGAGCAGTTCCTCGTCGCGATCGGTCGTCACCCCGCAGATGTGCCCGCGTCGGTCGCGCACGAGACCGGTTGCCGTCGTGGAGCAGATGACCTCTGCACCGTCCTGCTCTGCCTTGCCGGCGAGCCAGGCGTCGAACTCCGGGCGATAGGCGGTGGCGCCGTTGTACGGCGGCTCGCTCCACGCCTCGGTGCGGAAGTCGACCGACACCGCCTGCGTGTCGGTCAGGATCATCGTCGAGCGGCGCGTGATCCAACGCTGGATCGGCGCCTCCTCCCACCACTGCGGGTAGAGCGTGTCGAGGAACCGCGGATAGACCACGCCGCCGTACATGTTCTTCGTTCCCGGACGCGGGCCACGTTCGAGCAGCACGACGTCGTGTCCCGCTCGCGCCAGCACCGCAGCAGCGCACGCGCCTCCGGGTCCGGCGCCGACGACGACCGCGTCGGCCCGGCTGCTCATCGGTGCACCAGGGCTGTGTGGGTGATCAACATGGGCGACGGGCGGTGCACCAATGACCGCTCCGCTGCTGCGCAGCGGCGCACCGCAACGATGGTTCGCTCGCAGCGCTCGCTCACGACCGCGACACCGCCGGCTCGAGCAGCAGCGCACTGAGCGCGTCGAGCACCTCGTTGGCGTCGGCGACGATCGCCAGGTCTGCAAGTTGCATCATCGGGCAGAACGGGTCGGTGTTCACACTCACGATGTGCTCGGGGGAGCCGAGGCCGGTCGTGTGCTGCACGGCGCCGCTGATCGCGAACGCGACGTAGAGCGCGGGCGAGACGACGACGCCGGTGGTGCCGATCTGGCGCTCGTGAGGCATCCACCCGCGATCGGTGACGACACGGGTCGTGCCGACCGATGCGTCGAAGCAGCGCCCGAGCTCGGTGAGCTGTTCGAACCGCGCGGGACCGTCGAGTCCCGCTCCACCGGCGACGATGCGCGGTGCCTCTGCGAGGTCGACGGCCGTCGCGTCGGCGGCCACGAGCTCGAGCGTCACGACGCTGCCGGACCGTGCGACGGCGGCGGCTGGGTCGTCACCGGGAACGGCGACGTGGCGTGGCGTGGCGTGAGCGCCGATGGAGCGCGTCACGGTTCGCACGCCAGGCGACATCGTGAGCACGGCGCGACCGGTGATCTCGACTCGGGCGAGCGCGAAGCCGCCGCCGGCGACGAGATCGGCCGTGGCGCCGTCGATACGGTGCGCGTTGGCGAAGAGGTCGCAATTCCTGCAGTGCGCGAGCCGGGCAGCGAGGTCGCGGCCGTCCGCCGACGCCGGCAGGACCACGATGTCGTCGACTGCGGTCAGGTCGGCGAGGTGCGCCGCCCATCGCGGTGGCTCGAACGCGCCGAGGTCGACGATCTCGATCTCCGTCGCGACGCCGTCGAGTGCGGCGAGGTCGGCGAGGTCGGCGGGGGCTGCGTCGTCGACGGCGACGAGGACACGTCCACCGGCTTCGGCGACGACCTCGTCAGCTCCGAGCGGCAGCATCCCGCCGCGCACCACGACCACGGCGAGCATCGTGGCCTCAGGCGGGACGCGCTTTGCCCGCGGCGCGCGATGACCGGATGTGACGGACCACCTCGATGCCGACCGTGATGGACAGGGCCGTGACGAAGGCGAACACGAACGCAAGCGTGTGGTTGTCGGCGAAGCGCTGGCCGAAGATGTAGCCCAGCACGGCCGCGTACGAGGCCCAGATGACCGCAGCGAGCGCGATCCAGCGCACGAACCAGAACCGGGACTGCTGCGTGAGGCCCGACGTGATCGTGAGCGCGGTGCGGCCCCCCGGGATGAACCGTGCCGTGACGAGCAGCATGCCGCCGCGTTCGGCGATGGCGTCGCGCGCCCACTCGAGGCGTCGTTGCGTCCTCGGTCTGGTCTCCGCCCGTCGGGCGATTTTGTCGCTGAAGCGGTGCCCGATCTCGTACGCCAAGTTGTCGCCGAGGAACGCACCCGCAGCGCCCACCGCAATGACCAGCGGGAGCAACTGGTCCCCGCTGCCTGCGGCGACGCCGCCGATGATGACTGCCGTCTCGCTGGGGACGACCGGGATCACCGAGTCGAGCAGTGCGATGCCGAAGATGACGCCGAGGAACCACCACTTGCCCGACGTGTCGTCGAGCCAGCCGGTGAGATCGTCCAGCCAGTCCGACAGGGTGGTGAAGACGCTGGCGAACGTGGCGAGCACTCGCCGAACGCTAGCGCGACGACTCCGAGCCGAGCCCTCGGATGAGCGCGTTCACCGTGGTGCCGTAGAGTGAGTCCCAGTCGGGGATGGCGAGCAGGTCCTTGAACCGCGCGATGCAGACGACGCCGTGGACCGCCGCCCACAGTGCCGACGCCACCTCGGTCGCGTCGCCGTCGACGAGTTGGCCCTTGTCCATGCAGCGCTGCACGCGCTCGACGAGCAGCCCGAGCGAG
>JALZNU010000257.1 GCA_030857495.1 Actinomycetota bacterium
CCCGATGGGCGACCGCTCAGGCAGCAGCGGCCGTAGCGATGGGCTCGCCGCCGGGGTCGACGCCGGCCAGCTCGCGCCACGCCTTCGGCACCCGCCCGCGACGCAGGCCTCCAGCGTCGAGCAGGATGCGCACGATCGGGCGCGTCGCCTCGTTGCGCAGTGCGATGCGCGATGGCGTGCGGTTGGCGCGCTTCCAGGTCTCGAAGGCGGGAAGCCCGACGGTCGCGTAGACGCCTGGATGGACGATCGTGTCGAACATCATCGAGCCGATGATGCGCGGCACGACGTGGCGCACGAGGAAGCGGTCCCACCTGCTGGCCTCGGCGAGGCGCTGGGGCAGCACCGCTCGTGCGTAGGCGAGGTGTCGCGCCTCCTCGCCGCGGTGGTAGCGGTTGACGTCGCGCAGGAACGGGTCGGTGTCGGGGTGGTCGGCGGCCTTCTTCTGCAACAGGTCGGGGATCTCCTCGCCACCGAGCACGAGGACGTCGAGGGTCGCGCCGCGCCGGATGAGCCGCGGGATCATGGCGCCGGCGATCCACCGGAACCGGGCGAGCGGGTTGGTCGCCGTCGGCGCGAGTTGGTCGAGGAGCCGGCTGAACAGGCGCGAGTGGCGAGTCTCCTCACCGATCTCGTGCAGCGAGTAGACGACCTGGGGATCAGTAAGGTCGTCGCGCCGGAAGATCTCCATCGAGAAGCCGGCCATCAGGACGGCCTCGAAGCGCAGTCCTGAGTCGACGATCGAGGCGACCTCTTCGCGGGAGAGGCGGGCGCGCTGGTCGGCGTCGAGACCGGCGAACTCGGGGAGCTCGTGGATCGAGAGCAGCTCGTCGGGCAGGATCTGGCCGTCGCCGATGGCGCCGGGCAGATCGACGTCGGGGTCGATGATCCGACGCAGCGACGCCGTCGAGAGTTGCGTGACGCGGTCTCGTGTGCGAGCGGGGTCGTGGGGTCGCGACGTGGCGAGCATGCCAGTGAGCATAACCACGAAGTGAGGATTGTTCAAGATTCCTCACTTCGTTTCTGCGAGGTGGTTAGCATGCGAGCGATGGCGAACGGCAGGCTCACCAAGGGCGAGCGCACGCGCGAGGCGCTCGTCGCGGCGGCGATCGACCGCTTCGCCCGCAGTTCCTACCAGCGGGTCGCGCTCGGCGACATCGCTCGTGATGCCGGCGTATCGCCGACAGCCGTGTACCGCTACTTCGAGGACAAGCTGGCGCTGTTCGTCGCCGCCGTCGATTCCGACGCCGAGGCCCTCGTCGAGTTCGCACGGGCGCGGCTCGACCTCGGCGACGGCGTGCCATCGCTCGCCGACCTGCTCGACCTGATGTCCGAGGGGCTCGCCGACGCCGTGATCGACCACCCGCTCGTCTCCCGTGTGCTCGCCGGCGATCCGACGATGCCGCCACGCCAGGTGCTCGACCTGCCTTCGCTCGCGGCGCTGCGCGTCGAGATCGCATCGCTGCTCCGGGCGCTGCAGCAGCAGGGCGCAGTGCGCGCCTCGCTCGACCCTGCAGTTGCCGCGCTGGCGCTCGAGACGGTCGTCATCGACCACCTCGCCGACCTCACTACGGGGGGCAGCGGCGATGCCGACACGCCGGCCGACGACCGGTGGCACGCCGTCGTGACGCTGCTGCGGGTGGCGCTGCGTCCAGAGCCGTTGCCCGGTGCGGCGGGTACCAAGTTGTGAGCGGCCAGCGCGAGCTGGCACACTGACCACCTGATGCGCACGAATCGCACCACCAACCTTCTCGTACTCATCCGGTAGCGCACCGGCTCCTGCCGTGTGCGCTCGAACGACCTCCCAGCCGGGAGGTCGTTCCAGTTTTCTCACCGAACCAACTCTCGACCGACGACCATCCGACCGACGACCCTTCTGGAGCAGCGATGAAGATCACCGGAGCACAAGCACTGATCCGCTCGCTCGAGCACGAGGGAGTCGACGTGATGTTCGGCCTGCCAGGTGGTTGCATCCTGCCGGCGTACGACCCGCTGCTGGAGTCGACGATCCGTCACGTCCTCGTTCGCCACGAGCAGGGGGCGGGCCACATGGCAGAGGGGTACGCACACGTCACCGGTCGCCCAGGTGTGGCGATGGTGACGTCGGGACCTGCGGCGACGAACCTCGTGACGCCGCTGTGCGACGCCTACATGGACTCGATCCCGATGGTGGCCATCACCGGCCAGGTGTCGACGACGGCGATCGGGTCCGACGCGTTCCAAGAGTGCGACACCGTCGGCATCACCCGCTCGGTGACGAAGCACAACGAGCTCGTGATGTCAGCCGACGACCTGCCGATGCTGATCCGCCAGGCGTTCCACATCGCCTCGACCGGCCGTCCCGGGCCGACGCTCGTCGACGTGCCGAAGGACGTGCTGCAGGGCCAGATGACGTGGCACTGGCCGAGCGACGACGAGGTGATCGCCTCGCTGCCCGGGTATCGCCCCAACACGAAGGGCCATCCGAGGATGATCAAGGAGGCAGCGAAGCTGATCCTGTCCGCCGAGCGGCCGGTGCTCTACGTCGGTGGCGGCGTGCTCAAGGCGCGGGCAGCCGAGGCGCTGCGCGAGCTCGCCGAGACGACCGGCATCCATGTCGTGACGACGCTGATGGCTCGCGGTGCCTTTCCCGACGACCACCCGCTGTGCCTCGGCATGCCCGGCATGCACGGCAACGCCACCGCGGTGGCGGCGATGCAGCGCAGCGATCTGCTGATCAACCTCGGGGCGCGCTTCGACGATCGTGTCACCGGCCGGCTCGACGGCTTCGCCCCCGACGCCAAGGTCATCCACGTCGACATCGATCCCGCCGAGCAGGGCAAGGTGCGCAAGCCGGACGTGCCCATCGTCGGCGACTGCCGCGACGTGATCGGCAAGCTCGTCACCGCCATCCGCCACCAGCTCGACTCCGGCGCGACGCAGGCCGACACGAGCGCGTGGAAGTCGAGGATCTCCGGCTGGCGAGAGCAGTTCCCGCTGACCTACGAGCACAGCGACCCGGGACACGCGCTGAAGCCGCAGTTCTGCCTCGAGCAGCTGCGCGACTCGGCGCCCGAGGGCACGATCCTGGTGTCCGGTGTCGGCCAGCACCAGATGTGGGCGTCGCAGTACTGGAACTTCACCGAGCCGTACTCCTGGGTCAACTCCGGCGGGCTCGGCACGATGGGCTTCTGCGTGCCGGCGGCCATCGGGGCCAAGGTCGGCCGGCCGGACCGCACGGTGTGGGCCGTCGACGGTGACGGGTGCTTCCAGATGACGGCGCAGGAGCTCGTCACGGCATCCGTCGAGCGGATCCCGATCAAGGTCGCGATCCTCAACAACAGCTACCTCGGCATGGTGCGCCAGTGGCAGGAGATGTTCTACGAGGAGCGCTACAGCGAGGTCTACCTGT
>JALZNU010000258.1 GCA_030857495.1 Actinomycetota bacterium
ACGTCGAACAGCTGGAGATCGACGAGCAGCGCGCCCGCACCGTCGCGAATCGCACGCTCGAGCCGCTCCGCAGGAACGTCTTCGCCGAGCGCGAAGGCGAGGTCGAGGTCACTCGACGGGAAGCGGCTCGTCGGCCGCCACTGGGCCACCTTCGCCGTGCGGGCGAGGAACACCGACAGGTTCAGCTCGACGACGGCGACGCGCTGAACGACGTCGAACGCCCGTAGCACGGACGGCGCCACCTCGCCGACGGCGCCGACGACGTCACGTCCGGCGACGAGCGACGCCGACCTCGTCGGGTGGAGGCCCGACGGGACTCGCGTCTGATCGAGCCCCGCCCCGAACCCCATCGATCGAGCCAGTTGCTGCCACACCGCCACCGCCGCCGGCGCCTCACGACCGGCGAGTACGACGCACAGTGCCTCGTACTCGTCGGGGAGCTCGGCGTGCGCCGGCGGGTAGACGTGGCCGATCTCGAACAGCGACACGCCGGTGCTGCGGTGCGACTCGTTGTACGCGATCGCGCCGAGGAGGCCTGGGCGCAGCGACGTGCGCAGGATGCTCTCCTCGGCGACGAGCGGATTCACGATGCGCACGGCGGCGGAATCGAGCCCGGCGCGCTCGAGCGTGTCGGGGGCGAGGAACGGGTTGGGCATCGCCTCGGAGATGCCGAGGCCCGCCAGGACGTCACGCAGCGCACGGCGCCGCTGCTGCATCGGCGACAGTCGCCCGTGCTCGTCGGGTCGCGGCACGAGGCGGCCGATGCGGTCGTAGCCGTAGCGGCGCGCGACCTCTTCGACGACGTCGATCTCCTCGACCGAGTCGGGCCGCCAACTCGGCAGCTCGACGGTGCGCACGTCGCCGTCACCGCTCACGACGTACCCGATGGGATCGAGCAGACCGGGCAGGTCGTCCGCTGCGAGCTGGGTGCCGAGAATGCGGTTGACCTGTGCGATGCGAACGTCCGTCGTGCGGCGCGGCGACGGCAACGAGGACGCGGTGGCGTCGACGGTGCTGCCGGCAAGGTGCAGCTCGGGGCACGTCTCGCCCAGCAGCTCGACGAACCGGGCAATCGCCGTGTCGATGGAGTACGGATCGACGCCGCGCTCGTTTCGTGCCGACGCATCGGTGCGGAGGCCGAGCCGAGCGGCGGAGCGACCGATGCCGATCGGCTCGAACCAGGCGACCTCGAGCACGACATCAGTAGTGCGGTCGTTGATGCCGCTGTTCTCGGCACCCATGACGCCGGCGATGCCGATCGCCCGGTCGTCGCCGTCGCAGATCAAGAGATCCTGCGGGTCGAGCGCTCGCTCGACCTCGTCGAGCGTGGTGATGGTCTCCCCGGCCGAGGCCACACGGATCCGGAACGACGGCTCGGGGCCGAGCAGGTCGAGGTCGTAGGCGTGGTTCGGCTGGTTGATCTCGAGCATCACGTAGTTGCTGACGTCGACGACGTTGCTGATCGGCCGCATCCCCGCCGCCCGCAGCCGGGCTGCCATCCACTCGGCACCGGGGCCGACCGTGACGCCGCGCAGCAGCGTCGACGTGAAGCGTCCGCAGCGGTCACCGTCGACGATGTCCACCCCGACCGGGCCCGGCTCACCGCCCGTGCCGGGTTGCGGTGGCTGCGGAGGCGTGAACGCCACACCCAGCTCGGCGGCGAGCTCGCGTGCGATGCCGAGATACCCCCAACCGTGCGGGCGGTTGCGGTCGACCTCGACGTCGAGGAGGACGTCGCGGCGCACACCGATCGCCTCGCCGTACGGCAGGCCGAGCTCGGTGTCGGGTGGCAGCACTGCGATGCCGCTGGCGTCGACGTTGAGCCCGAGCTCGGCACCCGAACAGAGCATGCCCTCGGAGTCGATCCCGAGGATCGCGCGCCGCTCGATCACGCGACCGTCGGGCATCACGGTGCCGAGGGTGGCGAGGGGGATCACATCGTCGGGTGCCATGTTGAACGCGCCGCACCACACGTGACGTTCACGCCCGTCCCCGACGTCGACCCACACGCGCTGCACGGCACGGGCATCGGGATGCCGCTCGAGACGCGCGACACGAGCGGTCACGACGCCGGGCACCGTGGAGCCGACGTGGTCGATGTCGGCGACCTCGAACCCGATGCGCGTCAGCGCCGCGGCGACCGCCTCGGGGTCGTCGCCGGCTGCCACGTACTCGTTCAACCACGAGAGCAAGATCTTCATACGGTGTCGATTCCTCCGGCGCGACTCATCAGAACTGCTCGACGAAGCGGATGTCGTCGGTGAACATCTCGCGCATGTCGACGACGCCGTGTCGCTCCTTCGACATCCGATCGATGCCGAAGCCGAACGCGAACCCGCTCCAGCGCTCGGGGTCGATGCCGCCATGGCGCAGCACGTTGGGGTGCACCATGCCGCAGCCACCGAGCTCGAGCCAGTCGCCGCGTGGGGTGCGGATGTCGAACTCGGCGGACGGCTCGGTGAACGGGAAGTAGCTCGGCCGCAGACGCGACGTGAAGTCGCTGCCGAAGAACGCCTTCGTGAACGCCTCGATCGTGCCGGCGAGGTGCGCCATCGAGATTCCCTCGTCGACGACGAGCCCCTCGATCTGGTGGAAGACGGGCAGGTGCGTGGCGTCGGGAGTGTCGCGCCGGAACACCCGGCCGGGGGCGACGATGTAGATCGGTGGTTCGTCGTCGAGCATCGCGCGGATCTGCACGGGCGAGGTGTGGGTCCGCAGCACGACGCTGCCGGGCCGACCACCCGGCGGGACGTGGTCGGTGAACAGTGTGTCGAACTCGTTGCGCGCGGGGTGGTGCTCACTCATGTTGAGCGCCTCGAAGTTGAACCAGTCGCTCTCCACCTCGGGGCCCTCCGCGACCTGGAATCCGAGTCCGACGAACACGTCTTCGAGCCGCTCCCATGCCTGTGTGACGAGGTGCCGGTGTCCTCTCGCCGGGCGCGACGTGGTCTCGGTGAGGTCGACCCGCTCCGATTCGATGCGGGCGGCGTCGTCGGCGGCACGCAGTGCGTCGCGACGACGCTCGACCGCTGCCGTGACCTCGGTGATCGCATCGTTGAGCGCTCGGCCGGCCTCGCGCTTGTCGTCGATCGTGTCGAGCGTGCCGAGCTGTGTCTTCAACGTCGCGAGCCGACCGCGCTTGCCGAGCGTCGTCGTCTCCACGGCGCTGATCGCGTCGAGGTTCTCGGCGTGGTCGACCGCGGCAAGGGCGTCGTCACGCGCGGCGGTGATGTCGTCGATCATCTGAGTCCTTCTGCGTCGTCGGGGTCGGGTCGTCGATTGTCGGGAGTCGTTCAGCCCCGGGCGGACTCGGGATGCGGCAGCGGATCGTCCACGCGCCCCGGTCTCACCCGGGGAACGGAAATCGCTGCATCACCACG
>JALZNU010000259.1 GCA_030857495.1 Actinomycetota bacterium
CTACACCGCGGACGTGTTCATGCACACGTGGGACCTGGCGAGGGCGACCGGCCAGGACGAGACGCTCGATCCCGATCGGTGCGACGAGATACTGGCCGGGATGGAACCGATGGACGAGGTGCTGCGTTCGAGCGGCCAGTACGGCCCCAAGGTCGACGTCCCCGCCGACGCCGACGTGCAGACACGCCTCCTCGCCTTCATCGGCCGCGACCCTCGCTGACGGTCGGGGGTCAGCGGTCGACGCTCGTGCAGATGCACGAGCGGTTGCCGTGGGCGTCGGCGAGCACCCAGAACGAGGGCGCCGACTCGTCGCTGACGAGCACGCCGCCGGCGTCGATGGCCGCCGCGACGCGCTCCTCGGCGACATCGCGAGGCACCATGACGTCGAGGTGGAAGCGCTGCTGCGCGTCCCCCGCAGCTCCCTCGGCCTCCTGGAACCACAGCGCCGGACGCCTCCCGGCGGGATCCTTGACCTCGTCGGGCAGACCGGTCGTGTCGTAGCCGAGGACGGCAGCCCAGAACGCCTTGATCTCGTCGTGCGCCGGCGTGTCGAGGGCGAGCTCGATCGCCGTCGTCTCCGTCGGCGCCGGCTCGGCCCCGAGCTCGGCGGCGAAGCCGCTAATCGCACGGGCGAGGTCGATGTCGCGGCTCGTGACGCCTCCGACGTCGTGGCTCGAGAGCCGGACGTCGACGTGGGGATAGCTGAGATCGACGTCCGGGTGGTGGTTCGCTCCCTCGGCGGCGGCGCCGATGCGGTTGACGAGATCGAGGCCGTTGGCGAAGTCACCGGTCTTGAACCGGGCGTGGAGCGTGCTGTACAACAGCCGCCAGTCGGCGAGGCCCTCGGCCTCGACGTCGGCGAACGAGAGCTGCCGCTTCGGGTCGTGCTCGTCGCTGCTCATGGCAGCACCGACTGTCCGATCGGACCTGGGTTGTAGGCGATCTCCCAACGGTAGCCATCGGGGTCGGCGAAGTAGCCGGTGTAACCACCCCACTCGCGCTCGACGGCGTCGTGCACCGGATCGGCGCCGGCGCGGCGCGCCGTGTCGAGGACTGCGTCGACCTCGGGCTTCGTGGACACGTTGTGGGCGATCGTGATCGGCGGCACGCCGTCACCCGTGACGACTGTGCCCACCTCCGCCTCGAATTGGCCGCGGTCCCACAGCGAGAGCACGAGCTTGTCGCCGGTGCGGATCATCACGACGTCACCCGGCTCTTCGAAGTCGGCCGTCCAGCCGAGACCGTCGAGGTAGAAGGCCTTGCTCCGATCGAGGTCGGCGACCGCCAGGCTGATGAAGCTGATGCGCTGGTCCATGGCGACACTCTCGCGCGGGGGCGTGACACCGCCCGGATGTGCCTCGCAGCCGGCGTCGTGGCGTCCCGTTATCGGTCGTCGTCGAGTCCCTGTGCTGCGAGCCACTTGCGGCCGGCCGTCGTCGAGGCCCTTGCCAGCCAGGCGTCGGCGACGACCTCGGCCAGTTCGTCCACATCGAGCTCGCCGATCCGGCATCCCCGCACGAGCACCGACGGATGACCGTCGAAGTGCGTCGTCGTGAAGAACGGCAGTGCGTCGTCGGCGAGCAGAGCGTCCTTGTCCTCGTCCGAGGCCACCCAGAACACGATCACATCGTCGTAGCGTTCGCCCGTCTCCGGATCGACGGCGTCGGGACGCGGATTGCGGAAGAACACGAAGCTTCGGCGGCTCACCTGGTACACCGCGTTGTCGCCGGCCGCCCTCGTCACCCCCGGCATCGACTCCGCCAGGCGGTGCACGTCGTCAACGGTCGCCCGCCGAACCTTGCCCACCTCGACGACGCTAGACATGAAGTCAGGTGCCAAGTGAGCGGCGGCGACGACGGCGCACGACGAGGGGCGATCGCCGAATAACGCACCGTCGCGTGACGAGGGAAGCGCCAGCGACGAGGCACACGCGGCGCGAGGAGGAAGCGAAGCGGACGACGAGCCCGCCACTCATAACGGCACGTTGCCGTGCTTGCGTTGGGGAAGCTCCTCGCGCTTGGTGCGCAGCATCGCCAGGCCGGCGACGAGCTTGCGGCGCGTCTCGGCGGGGTCGATGACGTCGTCGATGTAGCCACGCTCGGCGGCGGCGTACGGGTTGGCGTAGCGCTCGGTGTACTCCTCGACCAGCTCGGCACGACGCTTCGCCGGATCGGCCGCCTGCTGCAGCTCGCGCCGGTAGACGATTTCGACAGCCCCCTGCGGTCCCATCACGGCCAGCTCGGCCGACGGCCATGCGAAGGCGAGGTCGGCACCGATCGACTTCGAGTTCATCACGACGTAGGCGCCGCCGTACGCCTTGCGGGTGATGACCTGGATGCGTGGCACGGTGGACTCGCAGTAGGCGTACAGCAGCTTGGCGCCATGGCGGATGATGCCGCCGTACTCCTGGTCGACGCCGGGCAGGAAGCCGGGCACGTCGACGAACGTGACGAGCGGGATGTTGAAGGCGTCGCACGTGCGCACGAATCGTGCCGCCTTCTCCGACGACTCGATGTCGAGCACGCCGGCGAGCACGAGCGGCTGGTTGCCGACGATGCCCACCGGATGCCCGTCGATGCGGGCGAACCCGCAGAGCATGCTGCGAGCCCAGTGCGGGAAGTACTCGAAGAACTCGCCGTTGTCGGCGACCTCCCCGATCACGGCGTGCATGTCGTAGGGCATGTTGGAACTCGCCGGCAGCAGGTCTCGAAGCGCGGTGCACTCACGGTCGGGATCGTCGCCGACGTCTTCGAACGGTGGCGGTTCCATGTTGTTCTGCGGCAGGTAGCCGAGCAGGAAGCGCACGTCGTCGAGGCACGCCTTCTCGTCCTCGGCGACGAACGTGGCGACGCCGCTCTTCGAGGCGTGGCTCATCGCCCCACCGAGCTCTTCGAGCGTCACGTCCTCACCGGTCACGGTCTTCACGACGTCGGGTCCGGTGATGAACATGTGCGACGTCTCGCGCACCATGAAGATGAAGTCGGTCATCGCCGGGCTGTACACGGCGCCGCCGGCGCACGGTCCGAGGACCACCGAGATCTGCGGGATGACGCCCGAGGAGATCACGTTGCGGTAGAAGATCCCGCCGTAGCTGGCGAGCGAGACGACGCCCTCCTGGATGCGGGCGCCGGCGCCGTCGTTGAGTCCGACGACCGGGGCGCCGACCTTGAGCGCCATGTCCATCAGCTTGTGGATCTTCTCGGCGAACACCTCGCCGAGCGCCCCGCCGAACACGGTGAAGTCCTGCGAGAACACGAACACCTTGCGCCCGTTGACCGTGCCCCACCCGGTGACGACGCCGTCGGTGTATGGCCGCTCCTCCAACCCCGCGGCGTGGGCGCGATGGCGGGCGAGCATGTCGAGCTCGTGGAACGACTC
>JALZNU010000260.1 GCA_030857495.1 Actinomycetota bacterium
TTCCTCGGTGTCGCCGAGGTGCTCTACGACAACAGCGCGCAGACGATCATGCCGGCGATCGTCGAGTCGTCAGATCTGGAGAAGGCGAACGGGCGGTTGTGGGCGGCCGAGGCCACGGCCAACAACTTCGCCGGTCCGCCACTGGCGTCGGCGTTGCTCGTCGTCGGGTTCGCACTGCCGTTCGTCCTCGACGCCGGCACGTTCGCGGTCTCTGCGGCCTTGATCTTCGCGATCAAGGCGACCCCACGTGTCACCGACGTCGCCGCGCGCCGGCCGTGGCGCGAAGAGCTCGCCGAGGGGTTCCAGTGGCTGTGGCGGCATCCGGTCCTGCGCTCGCTCGCGATCACACTCGGGCTGGCCAACCTCCTCGGCAACGTCTCGGGCGCCGTGTTCGTGCTGTTCGCCCAGGAGGTCCTCTCGACGAACACGACCGAGTTCGCGATCCTCGGTGCCGGCGGCGCGATCGGAGCGATCCTCGGCGGGTGGTCCGCATCGGCCGTGACCACGCGGATCGGTGCCGGCGCAACGCTGTGGGTGTGCATCGTCTGCGGCGTCGTGACGTCGGTCGTCATCGGATCGACGAGCTCGTGGGTGCTCGTGTTCTTGATGTTCGCCGCGTTCTCGTTCACCGTCGTGCTGTGGAACGTGCTCACCGTCAGTCTGCGCCAGACGATCATCCCCGACGGGCTGCTGGGGCGCGTCAACAGCGTTTACCGCTTCTTCGGCTGGGGGATGATCCCGATCGGCGCCCTCGTCGGCGGCCTCGTCGTCGCCGTCACCGACGGCTCGGCGAGCCGTGAGACGGCGCTTCGAATGCCGTGGTTCGTCGCCGCCGGCGGCCTGGCGCTGCTGCTCGTCTACGCCGCACCAAGACTCACGTCGCGGGCGATCGACGAGGCGCGGGCAGCGGCCGCCGTACGGTCGGCAATGACCGACGAAACACCAGGTGAGACGTCCGATCTCGCGGTGGAGCCTGAGCAGGGCAGCGCTAGTCTGCAATAGGCCCAATTTGGGCCCGCGCGGGCACCGTCGTGGTGCCGACGCGCAGCGTGTGAACCCGAAACGAAGCTGACGAGACGAGCAATGGCCAAGCGAGACATCCCCCTGGAGCGCTACCGCAACATCGGCATCATGGCCCACATCGATGCCGGGAAGACGACGACGACCGAGCGCATCCTCTACTACACCGGCAAGACCTACAAGATCGGTGAGGTCCACGAAGGCGCCGCCGTCATGGACCACATGGCCCAAGAGCAAGAGCGCGGCATCACGATCACTTCGGCGGCGACGACGACGTTCTGGCGCGACCACCGTGTCAACATCATCGACACGCCGGGCCACGTCGACTTCACGATCGAGGTCGAGCGCTCGCTGCGGGTGCTCGACGGTGCCGTCGCCGTGTTCGACTCGGTCGCAGGCGTCGAGCCGCAGACCGAGACGGTCTGGCGCCAGGCCAACAAGTACGACGTCCCGCGCATGTGCTTCGTCAACAAGATGGACCGCACGGGCGCCAACTTCTACCGCACTGTCGAGATGATCGAGAGTCGTCTCGACGCCGTCGCGGCCGTCACGCAGCTGCCGATCGGCGCAGAGGCGCACTTTCAAGGTGTCGTCGACCTGCGCAAGATGAAGGCCGTCGTGTGGACCGGCGAGGAGCTGGGCGCGACGTACCACGAAGAAGAGATCCCCGCCGAGATGAAGGCCGACGCCGAGGAGTGGCGTCACCGTCTCGTCGAGACGGTTGCCGGTGAGGACGAGGCGACGATGGAGAAGTACCTCAACGACGAGGAGCTCACCGTCGACGACCTCACCCGCGCTCTGCGGGCGGGGACGCTGTCGGGGTCGTTCGTCCCCGTGCTGTGCGGCTCGGCGTTCAAGAACAAGGGCGTGCAGCTCATGCTCGACGCCGTCATCGACTACATGCCGAGCCCGCTCGACGTCCCCGCCGTGCGTGGCACCGACATGAAGGGCGAGGAGTCGATCGAGCGCAAGGCGGACGAGAACGCACCGTTCGCGGCACTGGCGTTCAAGATCGTCAGCGATCCCTTCGGCAGGCTGACGTACTTCCGGGTCTACTCCGGGCAGGTCAACAAGGGCGACGAGGTCTTCAACTCGATCAAGGAGAAGCGCGAGCGGCTCGGACGCATCCTGCTGATGCACGCCAACCAACGCGAGGACCTGGATTTCGCACAGGCCGGTGACATCGTCGCCGGGCTCGGCTTCAAGGACGTCACCACCGGAGACACGCTCTGCGACCGTTCGAACCCGGTGATCCTCGAGCGGATGGTGTTCCCCGAACCTGTCATCCATGTCGCCATCGAGCCGAAGACGAAGAGCGATCAGGACAAGCTCGGCAAGGCGCTGAAGTCGCTTTCCGACGAGGACCCCACGTTCCGCGTGCGCACGGACCACGAGACCGGGCAGACCGTGATCTCGGGCATGGGCGAGTTGCACCTCGAGATCCTGGTCGACCGGATGATGCGCGAGTTCGCCGTGGAGGCAACTGTCGGCAAGCCGCAGGTGGCGTACCGCGAGACGATCACCAGCACGGTCGAGTCGGTCGAGTACCGCCACATCAAGCAGACCGGCGGTTCCGGTCAGTTCGCCGTGATCAAGCTGACACTCGAGCCGACGGGTCCCGGCGGTGGCTACGAGTTCTCCGATGACATCAGGGGCGGCAAGGTGCCACGCGAGTACATCCCCGCCGTCGACCAGGGCGCCCGGGCCGCGCTCGAGTCCGGCGTGCTCGCCGGTTACCCGATGGTCGACATCCGCGTGCGCCTCGTCGACGGCCAGTACCACGACGTCGACTCGTCGGAGATGGCGTTCAAGATCGCCGGCCAGATGGGCTTCCGCAAGGCGGCCGAGATGGCACGACCCGTGCTGCTCGAGCCGATCATGGAAGTCGAGGTCGTGACACCCGAGGACTACATGGGTGACGTGATCGGCGACCTGTCGAGCCGTCGTGGCCGGATCGAGGGCATGGAGGCCGTCGGCAACACCCAGGTCGTGCGCGCGCAGGTGCCGCTCTCGGACATGTTCGGGTACAGTACGGACCTTCGATCCCGGACGCAGGGCCGCGCCACCTACACGATGCAGTTCGGTAGCTATCAGCAGGTGCCCGAGTCCATCGCCGCCGAGATCATCAAACGAGTTCGTGGCGAGTGATCGTCGCGCCTCACCTTGACAACCGATTCGAAATTGCACACCCGATCAATCAACAACGAGACAGTGGAGTCTGAAAGCCGATGAGCAAGGCAAAGTTTGAGCGTACGAAGCCGCATGTGAACATTGGGACGATGGGTCATATTGATCATGGGAAGACGACGTTGACGGCGGCGATTTCGAAGACGTTGTCGGAGCGTGGGTTGGCGG
>JALZNU010000261.1 GCA_030857495.1 Actinomycetota bacterium
ATGGCGCGCGCTCGTGCGCCGTCGCGACCTCACCAGGCGTCGCGGGTGCGCGGCATGCCGCTCGTGCCCGAGGCGTCCGGGACGACGCCGAGCACCTGGTGCACGCTGACGCCGCCGTCGGCGAACCCGACGGCCGACGCCGCCATGTACAGCAGCCAGACGCGGGCGCGGCGCTCGCCCACGAGCGCCACCGCATGATCCCAGTGGTTCTGGAGATTCGCCACCCACCTGCGCAGCGTGATGGCGTAGTGCTCGCGCAGACTCTCGACATCGCGGATCTCGAAGCCGGCGCGCTCCATCATCAGCTGGGTGTCGCAGACGTCGATCAACTCGCCGTCGGGGAACACGTAGCGGCCGATGAACGAGCGCTTGCCGATCCTCGTTCCCGACACGCTGGAGATGGCGTGGTTCAGCAGCCGGCCGTGCGGGGTGAGTGAGCTCCGCAGCACGTCGAAGTACTGCGACGCCCGGCGTGCGCCGACGTGCTCGAACATCCCGATCGAGCAGATCGCGTCGAAGCTCTCACCGGTCAGCTCGCGGTAGTCGAGCAGGCGGATCTCGACGCGATCGGCGACGCCGGCCTCGTCGACGCGCCGTCGGGCGAGCGCCGCCTGTTCGGCACTGAGCGTGATCCCGAGGACGCTCGCGCCGTAGCGGGATGCGGCGTGGATGGCCATCGAGCCCCACCCGCAGCCGACGTCGAGGAGTCGCTGACCAGACCCGGCGTCGAGGCCCAGCTTGCGGCAGACGAGCTCGTGCTTCGCGGCCTGGGCATCCTCGAGCGACACGTCGTCGTCGACGAAGCGAGCACACGAGTACGTCATCGACTCACCGAGCACGAGGCGATAGAAGTCGTTGCCGACGTCGTAGTGGTGTCTGACGACGTCGGCATCGCGCCGCAGCGAGTGCCACCTGCCGCGCGGGTTCGCCTCCTCGGGCGGGTTCGGCAGGGGACGGCCGAGTACGCCGAGGCGCCTCGCCGCGCGCCCGGCCTCGCCGATCTCACGGGCGCCCATCCGCACGTTCGACGCCGAGACGTCGCGCAGCGCCTCGATGACGACGAAGAGGTCGCCGCGGACGTCGAGCTCCCCGGTCACGAACGCCCTCGCCACACCGAGCTCTCCCGGCGACCACAGGATCCGGCGCAGGGCATCGGGAGAACGCACGACGAGCACGTTGTCGCTGTCGTCACTCCCCCACGTGCTGGCGTCCCACAGATCGACACGCACGTCCGGAGCCGCATCGCTCAGCCCGTTGCCGAGCAACCGTCCGAGTAGCGGGCCGAGTGCCTCCGCAGCCGACGTCGTCACCGGCCGGCGCTCCTCAGTCGTCGAGCTTCCTTGGGGGGCTGCGCCCCCACACCCCATCACCGTCCGGCTCCCTGGCGGTCGCTCGGCTGGCGACGACTGCCCTCGCTACGCTAGCTCAGTCGTCCAACTTCAGGACGGAGATGAAGACGTCGCCGGGGACCTCGACGCGACCGATCGCCTTCATCTTCTTCTTGCCTTCCTTCTGCCGATCGAGCAGTTTGCGCTTGCGCGTGATGTCGCCGCCGTAGCACTTGGCGAGCACGTCCTTGCGTTTCGCTCGCACCGTCTCACGGGCGATGACCTTGCCGCCGATCGCGGCCTGGATCGGAACGTCGAAGAGTTGTCGCGGGATCACCTCGCGCAGCTTCTCGGTCATCCGCCGCCCGTACGCCTCTGCGTTGTTGCGGTGCACGATCGTCGAGAACGCATCGGCGGCGACGCCGTTGAGCAGGATGTCGACCTTGGCGAGGTTCGACGCCCGGTACTCGGACGGCTCGTAGTCCAGGCTGGCGTAGCCCTGGGACCTGCTCTTCATCTGATCGAAGAAGTCGACGACGACCTCGGCGAGCGGCATCTCGTAATGCAGCTCGACGCGATGGGACGACAGGTACTCGATCTTGCCCATCTCGCCGCGGCGGTGCTGGCACAGCTCCATCAGCGGGCCGGTGTAGTCGGTGGGCGTGATGATCGAGACCTTGAAGTACGGCTCTTCGACGCGTTCGATCGACTGCACCGCCGGCCACTCGGCGGGGTTGTCGACGAGGACGACGGTGCCGTCGGTGCGCACGACGCGGTACTCGACGCTCGGCGCCGTGGCGATGAGACCGAGGTCGAACTCCCGCTCGAGGCGCTCCTTCACGATCTCCATGTGCAACAGCCCGAGGAATCCACATCGGAACCCGAACCCGAGCGCGCCCGACGACTCGGGCACGTAGGTGATCGAGGCGTCGTTGAGCGTCAGCTTCTCGAGCGCATCCCTCAGGTTCTCGAACTCGTCGCCGTCGATCGGGAACAGCCCGGAGAACACCATCGGCTTTGGATGGCGATATCCCTCGAGCGCCTCGGTCGAGCCGCGCACGGCAGTGGTCACGGTCTCGCCCGTTCGCGCTGCGGCGACTTCCTTGATGCCGGCGATGAGGTAGCCGACCTCGCCGGGACCGAGCTCGGCGACGGGTGTCGGTACCGGTTGCCGGCTGCCGACCTCGATCGCCTCGTGCTCCGACTTCGCCTGCATGAAGCGAAGCTTCGAGTTCGCCGTCATCCGCCCGTTCATCACCCGGACGCTCGACACGACGCCGCGGTACTGGTCGAACTGGCTGTCGAAGATGAGCGCCTGCAGCGGCGCGTCGGCGTCACCGACCGGGGGCGGGATGCGCTCTGCGATCGTGTCGAGCAGCGTGTCGACGCCCTCGCCGGTCTTCGCCGAGATCCGCAGGATCGAGGTGGCGTCGATGCCGAGCACGTTCTCGATCTCCTCGGCGTAGCGGTCGGGGTCGGCGGCGGGCAGGTCGATCTTGTTGAGTGCAGCGACGATCTCGAGGTCGTGTTCGAGCGCGAGGTAGCAGTTGGCGAGCGTCTGGGCCTCGATGCCCTGGGCGGCGTCGACGACCAGCACGACGCCCTCGCACGCTGCGAGCGAGCGGCTCACCTCGTAGCCGAAATCGACGTGGCCGGGCGTGTCGATGAGGTGGAAGACGTAGCCCTTCCAGTCGACGCGCACGTTCTGGGCCTTGATCGTGATGCCGCGCTCACGCTCGAGGTCCATGGTGTCGAGATACTGCTCTCGCATCAGGCGCGAGTCGACGGCGCCCGTGATCTCGAGGATGCGATCCGACAGCGTCGACTTGCCATGGTCGATGTGGGCGATGATCGAGAAGTTCCGAATCCGGGCGAGGTCCATGGCTGGGGCGATGCTACCGGCGCGGTTGGGAGCGGCCCTGGGGGGCCGGTAGCGTGAGTCGCCGCCGATCAGGGCACTTTCGCCCTGCTCATCGACCGTTTCTCGAAGGATCCCCGTGGCCAACATCAAGAGTCAGAAGAAGCGCATCCTGACGAA
>JALZNU010000044.1 GCA_030857495.1 Actinomycetota bacterium
TCAGGCCCGCCCGAACACGGCAGCGGCCTTCAGCCGTCGCTCGACGTGATGCTCGAGCGATGACGTGGCGAGCGTCGCCAGCTCGTGCGTCGCCGGCGTCTCCGGGGCGTCGAGGGCGTCGAGCAGGCGTCCGCCGAGCACGTCGCCGAGCAGCGCCAGCGCCGCCTCCGAGATCGGCACACCGGAGCGGCAGTTGCGGCACAGCGTGCCGCCCTCTCCGACGTCGAAGGCGACGAGCGGGCCAGCCTCGCCGCAGCGCACGCAGCGGTCGATCACCGGACGGAATCCCTCGGCGGCGAGGAGCTTCCAGTAGAACGCGGGGACGACGACCGGTCCGGGACGGACGGCGATCGTGCGCAGCGCTCGCACGACCAAGTCGTAGAGCCCGCGGTTCACGTCTCGCTCCGTCGACATCAGGTCGGCAGCCTCGAGCACGGCAATCCCTTGCGACGCCCGCTCGAGCGACGACAGCATCGGCGCCAGCGGCTCGATCGACTCCGCCTGGCTGACGATGTCGAGATCACGGCCTCGGTACAGAAGCAGTCGGGCGTGGCTCATCAGCTCCAGTCGCGAACCGAACTTCGAACCGGACTTGCGCACGCCCTTCGCGACGGCTCGCACCTTGCCGTGGCGCGCCGTGAGCAGCACGACGATGCGGTCGGCCTCGCCCAACTTGTAGTTGCGCATCACGACCGCCGAGTCGCGGTACAACCGGTCCCCGCTCACGCGTCCTCCCTCACGGGAGGCCGCCAAATCTCCGGTTGCGGTTGGTGAACTCGCCGATCGCGCGGGCGAGGTCGTCGCCGCCGAGCAGGTCCCACGAGACGTCGGAGAAGACCAGCTCGGCGTAGCCCAGCTCCCAGACGAGTGACGGCGGAAGCGTGCGGTCGTCGCCGAGCACGAGCACGAGATCGGGTTCGGCCTCCGCCGGACGGTAGAGCGCGCCGGCGACGGCAGACTCCGTCACGTCTCCCGCAGGATCGAGGTCGGCCATCGCCGACGCGAAGCGCGTCCGGCCGTCGGCCATGGGCTCGACGATGACGACGCACGCCGCGTCGCCGTGGGTGAGGCGGTGCTCGCTGCGGACGAGCATGCCGTGGTCCTCGCCGTCGTCGCCGTACGGCCGCAGCGTCAGCCAGCTCGCGCCCGATGCCAGTGCGACGGTGCCGAGTGACTCGATGCGCTCTCGCCACCGCTCCTCCGTCGCCTCGCGCCACTGGCGGACCGTGCCACCGACGACGAGCGCGTGTCGCAAACCGTCGGCGGCAACGGTGGATCGCGGCAGCGACGATGTCGACACACGGGAACCCACGAGGATCATTCTCCCATGTCGCAGGCACGAGCGACCGGCTCCTGGCGCGTATCTTGGGGCGAGTCGTGACCCCTCCCCGTCCACCTGGCACGCCGGACGCTCCGGCCGCACCCGGCCACCGGCCATGTCACGTCGCCTGCATCATGGACGGCAACGGCCGCTGGGCGGCGGCACGCGGACTGCCGCGCACGGCAGGTCACTCCGAGGGCGAGGAGAACATCGCCCGCCTCGTCCGGGTCGCCGTCCGCCGCGACATCGGGTGGCTGACGCTGTTCGGCTTCTCGACGGAGAACTGGGTCAGGCCGCGCACGGAGGTGCGTCACATACTCGGGTTGCACGAGAAGCTGTTCGGGCGGCTCGCCGAGCTCAACGAGCTGGGTGTCAGGGTGCAGTGGATCGGCCGTCCGTTCGACGCCCCCGACGCCCGCACGCCCCGCTACGTGCAGCGGGCCATTCGCAAGGCCATCGCCGACACCTCGCACAACACGGGCATGGTGCTCACGATCGCCTTCGACTACGGAGGCCGTCGTGAACTGTGCGATGCCGTCGCCGGCGTGCGCGCCCGCGGTCTGCCGATGACGCCGGAGGACATCTCGTCGCAGCTCTATCTCCCTGAACTGCCGCCCGTCGACGTGCTCGTCCGCACGAGCGGCGAGCGGCGGGTGTCCAACTTCCTGCTGTGGCAGTCGGCCGGCGCCGCGATCCGCTTCACCGACTGCCCGTGGCCCGAGTTCGACGAGCACGAGCTCGATCGTGCGCTCGAGCTCGTCACGTGACCGCTGACGCCGCGGCGGACGACCGCGTCGACCTCGTGCTGGCGAAGGTCACCGGTGCCCTCGAACACGCAGAGCAACGACCGGGACAGCACGAGATGGCGATCACAGCCGCACGCGCGCTGTCCGAGGGTCGCCACGCCGTCATCCAGGCCGGGACCGGCACCGGGAAGTCGTTGGCCTACCTCGTGCCGGCGGCGATGCTCGGGCGCCCGGTCGTGGTCGTCACGGCGACCAAGGCGCTGCAGGACCAGCTGGCGCGCAAGGACCTCCCGTTCGTCGCCGAGCACAGCGGCATCGACTTCGACTTCGCGGTCGTGAAAGGACGGTCGAACTACGTGTGCCGTCAGCGCCTCGACGAGCTGGCCGGGGCGACGCAACCCGCACTCGACTTGGAAGGCGTCAGTGGACCCGCGTATGCGCAGATCGGCCGGCTCCGCGACTGGGCCGACGCGACCACGACCGGCGACATCGCCGATCTCGACTGGTCGCCGGCCGATGCCACGTGGCGCGCGGTCAGCGTCTCGTCGGACGAGTGCCCTGGCGCGTCGAAGTGCCCGCGCGGCCACGACTGCTTCGCCGAGAACGCGCGACGTCGCGCCGCAGAGGCCGACATCACGGTCGTCAACATGCACCTGTTCGGCATCGACCTCGCAAGCGGGGGCCTCCTGCTGCCGCCCCACGATGCGGTCGTGATCGACGAGGCGCATCTGCTCGAAGACGTCATCAGCGACACCGCAGGGGTGCAGATCATGCCGTCGCAGTTCCGCAACGCAGCGGCGGTCGTGCGCCGCATCGTGGCCGAGGCGCAGCTCGTGGACGCGCTCGGCAACGCCGCACAGCTGACGCACGACGCGCTCGCCGGTCACGTCGGTGAGCGGATGCAACCAGGGTCCGACTCCCTCGACTGGCTCGGCGACCTGCGACTCGTGCTCGACGAGTGCCTCTCCGTGCTCGCCGCGATTCGGGCCGACAGCGAGGACGTGAAGCAACGCCGCCTGCGCGCGCAGCAGGTCGTCGGCTCGCTCGCCGTGGCGATCGACGTCGTGCATGCCGCCGGTGACACCGACGTGGTGTTCGTCGGCGGCACACCGGCTGCGCCGCGACTCGTGGTCGCACCGCTCGACGTCGCGCCCGTGCTGCGCGCCCGCCTGTGGGACCAGCGTGCGGCCGTCCTGACGAGCGCCACCATCCCGGCGGGGCTGCCCAAACGCCTCGGCATCGATGACACCGAGGTCGTCGACGTCGGCAGCCCGTTCGACTACGAGGCGAACGGGCTGCTCTACTGCGCCGCTCACCTGCCAGACCCTCGTGACGACGGCTACCGCGACCGGCTCCACGACGAGCTGGCCGCCCTGATCACCGCTGCGGGTGGCCGAACGCTCGCGCTGTTCACGAGCTGGAAGGCGATGCACGCCGCCGCCGACGCCGTCGCACAGCGAGTCGACGTGCCGGTCCTGTCGCAGGGTTCGCTGCCGAAGCCGTTGCTGCTGTCCACGTTCGCCGAGGACGAGCCGACGTGCTTGTTCGCCACGGTCGGGCTCTTCTCCGGCGTCGACGTCCCCGGCCGCACGCTGAGCCTCGTGACGGTCGACCGGCTGCCGTTCGCACGACCCGACGATCCGCTGCTCGCCGCTCGCCGCGACCTCGTCGGCGCACGGGCTTTCGCCGAGATCGACGTGCCGCGGGCGGCGATGCTGCTCGCCCAGGCCGCCGGGCGTTTGATTCGCAACGCCACCGATCGTGGCGCCGTCGCCGTGTTCGACTCACGGCTCGCAACGGCGCGCTACCGCTGGGACATCGTCCGGGCGTTGCCACCGATGCGCCGCACGCGCCGTCGCGAAGAGATCGAGGCGTTCCTCGGCGAGCTCACGGCGACGACGCCCTGACACGTCCTGCCAGGCCGCGCGTGTGTCATGTGACACGTCGCGTGCATAGGATTCCCCACCTATGGCCATCCAGGGGCGCGCGTTGCGACGTGGCCCCCACCACCGGACCGACGTCACCGCCGGATTGGGGCGGTTGTACGACGCCGGATTTCACGATACGTCGCCGCGCCGGCCCAAGCGTGGATACAGCAGCAACCGTCGTCGCCCGTGGGTCGTGGCGGCAGGGACGGCTGTCGTCGTCAGCCTCGCCGGCGGCGTCGTGGCGACGCGGGTCGACTGGACCGACCTCGAGGTCATCGGCATCGACGACGGCCAGCAACTGCATCGCAAGGATCTCTCCGAGTTGCGGCTACGCATCGTCGCCGGAGGACCCGCGGCCGGCCCAGTCCGTGTCACGCTCAACGGCACCGACGTGCCCGTCACGGAGGCGCAGCGTGGCAAAGCGCTCGTCACCTCGCGCAAGGAACTCGTCGACGCGATCCGCCCCGGCAAGAACACGTACGTCGTCACGCTCGGTGGCCGCTACATGCTCGGCGGCGAGCGCATCGAGCGGACGTTCGACTTCGACCCGTCCGGTCCGACGCTGATGCTGCCGCGAGCGGTCGTCGATCCCGGCAACGGTGAGGTGATCTCGGTGCGAGGCATCGCCGACGACACCGCCTCGCTGAGAGCCAACGGTCAGTCGATCCCGCTCGGTGAGGGCGGGGGGTTCCGACTCGACATCGCACCGGGCGCGAGCGAGGTCGTACTCGTCGCCAAGGACAAGGACGGCAACCCATCACGCACGGTGCTGCCCGTTGCGACGACGGCCGCGAAGCCTGCCTACGCGACGACCGCCGCCGTGCACATCACCGCAGCCGGATGGTCGGATCCGACGTTGCGGGCGAGCGTCATCGAGCTCGTGAAGTCCGGCCGCATCAACGCCGTGCAGCTTGACATCAAGGACGAGGGCGGCGAGGTGGGATACCTGTCCGACGTCCCGTTGGCGAAGAAGATCGGTGCCACGCGTGACCTCTACGACCCCGACGAGGCGATCAAGGAGCTGCACGACCTCGACGTGCGCGTCATCGGACGGGTCGTGAACTTCCTCGATCCCACGATGGCGCAGTGGGCCGCCGACAACGGGCGCACCGACCTGATCGTGTTGAACGGCGACGGCAGCGCTCCACTCGACAACGATTACGGCGACGCCGCGTTCACGAACCTCGCCAGTCCCGAGGTTCGCGACTATCAGATGGACCTCGCAGACGAAGCCGCCCGGCTCGGCTTCGACGAGATCCTGTACGACTACGTCCGCAGGCCGGAGGGCGACCTCTCCTCGATGACGTTCGACGGCCTGCGCACGCCGGCTGACATCTCGATCGCCCGTTTCGTCGCCGAGACGCGCGAGCGGCTGGGCGAGGACACGGCGCTCGGAGTGTCGGTGTTCGGCATCGCCTCGACGCGCCCCGAACAGATCGCCCAGGACATCCAGCTGCTCGCTCCGCACGTCGACTACATCTCGCCGATGGTCTACCCGTCGCACTGGGGCCCCGGTGAGTTCGACGTCGCCGATCCCGTCCGCCAGCCCGGCGACATCGTCGGCGCCTCCGTCGCCGACTTCGAACGTGCCGTCGCCGGCAGCGGCGTCGCGGTCGTCCCGTGGTTGCAGGACTTCGACTCCGGCAACGTCGTGTACGACGCACCAATGGTGCGCGCCCAGATCGACGCCGCCCGGTTCGTCGGCGCCGAGGGCTTCTTGCTGTGGAACTCGGGTTCGCAGTACACGGCCGGCGCGCTCGATCCCGTTGCCGACTGAACCCGACTCACCCGCCGTCGACGTCACGACGTCGAACTGCGTGATGACCCTCACGTTGTCGTCGCCGGCTAACCGCAACGCCCTGTCGCGGCGTCTCGTGGCCGGGCTCGACAACGCGTTCGAGCAGGCGGCGACCACGATCGCCGGCGATCCTGACTCGTTGCGCGCCGTCGTGCTGACACACGTCGCACCAGTGTTCTGTGCCGGTGCCGATCTGAAGGAGCGAGCCGGCGGGTCCCGCGACTCGGGTTCGTTCGTCGACGTCCTGACGCGGATCATGGACCTCCCCGTTCCGGTCATCGCCGCCGTGAAGGGTCCCGTCCGCGCCGGCGGCATCGGGTTGATGGCGTCGTGCGACCTCGTCGTAGTGCGCGCCGACGTGCAGTTCGCGCTCACGGAGGTGCGCCTCGGGCTCGCCCCAGCCGTCATCGCCGTGCCGATCCTGCGCCGCGTGCCGGCCACGCAGCTGGCGACGGCGTTTCTCACGGGCAATGCCTTCGATGCCGACGAGGCTTTGCGCGTCGGCCTCGTGTCACACGTCGCGTCCGACGACGACGCCGTCGACGCCACCGTGGCGTCACTGTGCGGCGACGTGATGCTCGGGTCACCCCGTGCGGTGGCCGCCACGAAGGCGATCCTGCGTGACGTGCCGGGCACGGATCGCGACACGGCGTTCGACGCGATGTCGGCGCTGTCGAACGAGCTGTTCTCGTCCGACGACGGCAGAGAGGGCATGGCCTCGTTCGCCGAGCGCCGCCCCCCACGCTGGCAGACGTAATACTGCGGGCTCGTCGTCCGCTCGCTGCGCTCGCTTTCTCGTCGCGCCGCGTGTGGCTCGTCGCTGGCGCTTCCCTCGCCACGCAATACTGCGGGCTCGTCGTCCGCTCGCTGCGCTCGCTGGCAGACCTAGCGCGAAATCATCATTCTGTAGCCGACGCCGCGGACGGTGACGATCAGCACGGGGTGATCGGGATGATCCTCGACCTTGACCCGCAGGCGGTGCACGTGGGCGTCGACGAGGCGGGAGTCGCCGAGGTAGTCGTAACCCCACACCCGCTCGAGCAGCTGGTCTCGCGAGAGTACGGCGCCGGCATGATCGGCGAACTCGCACAGCAGGCGGAACTCGGTCTTCGTCAGGCTGAGCTCGACGCCGGCCTTGAGCACGATGCCCTGGTCACGACGCAGCTCGACGTCGCCGAACTGCGTCGGCCTCGACGTCGACGGCGTCTCGCGCAGGTGGACCCGCCGCAGCAGAGCGCGGATACGGGCCGCCAGCTCCTTCGGCACGACCGGCTTGGTGACGTAGTCGTCGGCGCCCGCCTCGAGGCCTGCGACCAGGTCGTGGGTGTCGGTCTGGGCGGTGATGATGATGATCGGCACGATGCTCGTCGACCGCATCTCGCGGCAGACCTCGAACCCGGAGATGTCGGGCAGGCGCAGGTCGAGCAGCACGAGATCGACCTCGTTGGCGGCGAACACCTCGAGACCGGATCGTCCGTTGACGGCGTCGAGCACCTGGTAGCCCTCGTCCTCGAGCGCCATTCGCAACGCGAGGCGGATCTGGTCGTCATCCTCGATGAAGAGCAACGTGTTCACGCCTGACCATTGTGCCGTCCCACATGACGAAACGATGACGAATTCTGTTACAGAAAGCGCGCAATTCCGCCAGACAGTCGTTACACGTCGTCACGATCATGACAACTGTTCACGCTGCCCCGGTGGGGTGCCTTCCTCCCCCTGGCATCTCACCGGCAGCGCGTGAGCCTGACACCTTGCCTGACAGACTGGCACGGTGACACGGCCGGCGCTCGGGCTCAGGATGCGGGTCACGCTGTTCTTCGCCCTCGTCGCCCTCACCGCCGGCATCGCGCTCACCGCTGTGACGTACCAGTTCGCCCGCAACTTCCTGCTCGACGAGCGCACGACGTCGGCTCGCCAGCAGGCGAATGCCAATGCCAACCAGGTGCGCGACAAGCTGCGGATCGACCCCGGCACCGTCGACGTGTTCTTCCAGGACGTCAACACCGAGCCCGACGGCTTCGCCTTCCTCACCGATCCACTGGTCCCCACCGATCAAGGCTTCCAGCTCGACGACCTCCCCGTCGCCCTACGCGAAGCCGTCGGCAATGGCGAGTCCGGCTCGCAGCGGTTCACCGTCGACGGCAACCCATACCTCGCCCTCGGCCTCCACCTGCCAGGACCCGACACGGGGTACATCGAGGCGTTCCCGCTCGCACCCACAGAGCGGACCCTGCGCGCCGTGCTCACGGTGCTCGTCGTCGGCACGTTCGTCACGACGATGCTGGCGACGTTCTTCGGCTGGTCGACGAGCAAACGCCTGCTGCGACCCATCACCCGCGTCGCGGACGCCGCCGGCGCAATCGCCAGCGGTGGGCTCGACACCCGCGTCGAGGCAGAGAAGGATCCCGACCTCGACCGTCTCGCCGGTTCGTTCAACGCCATGGTCGATGCCGTGCAGGCACGCATCGAACGCGAGGCGCGATTCGCCTCCGACGTGAGCCACGAGCTCCGTTCGCCGATCACTGCGCTGGCGGCTGCGATCGAGGTGCTCGACGCCCGCCGTGAGGACTTCTCCGACCGCAGCCGTCAGGCGCTCGATGTCGTCGTCAGCCAGGTGCGACGGTTCGACGACATGGTGCTCGACCTGCTCGAGCTGTCACGCATGGACGCAGGGGCGACAGAGGTCAACACCGAGGAGATCGACATCGTGGATCTCAGCCGACGGATCGCCGCCCGCAACGGCATGGCCGACGTGCCCGTCGACCTGGCGAAGCGCACCGACCCCACCATCGACACCGACAAGTTGCGCTACGAGCGCATCCTGTCCAACCTGCTCACGAACGCCCAGAACCACGCAGGCGGGCCGACGCGGATCACGATCGCCAACGGCTCGGCATCCGACACGATCCAGATCGCCGTCGACGACCGCGGCGACGGCGTCGAACCCGACGAGCGCATCCGCATCTTCGAGCGCTTCGCCCGTGGCAGCGCCGCTCGGCACCGAGTCGGCACAGGGCTCGGGCTGGCGCTCGTCTCCGAGCACGCCGCGGCACTCGGTGGACGGGCATGGGTCACGGACGCACCCGACGGTGGGGCCCGCTTCGTGGTCGAGATCGGAACCGGACGATGAGCACGAGCCATCAGTACGCTCGCCGCACCTCCCAGCGGCACGGCCGGGGACTGCTCCTGATCGCGGCGGCAGCCGGTGCGGCCGCCATCGCCGGAATCGTCAGCGCCTGCGGTGTGCCGAGCGAGTCCGACTTCGTCCCTCTTGCGCCCGGTGACGGCCCGTTCATCGGTGTGGTCAGCACCACGACCACAACCACGCGACCGATCACCGAAGCGTCGGTGACGACCACCACCGTCCGACAGATCGGACCACGCCCGTCGGTCACGTTGATCGTCACCGAACGCGTCGAGCTGTACTTCGTCGACGGCGAGCAATTGCGGTCCGTCGACGTCGAACTGGGCAGCCCTGCGGCGCCGCCGGTCATCGTCGACACGCTCGCCGACGGCCCGCCGATCGACCTCGGTGAGCCTGCGCCCAACCCCGAGATGGAAACGGCCGTGCTGCCGACACTCGTCGACTCGGTCGACGAGGAGGACGGCATCGCCATGGTCGACATGCGTGGCGACGAGTTCCGCCAGCTCGAGGGCAACGACCAGTCGCTCGCGATCGCCCAGCTCGTCCTCACGCTGACGCGGCGGCCCGGCATCGGCCAGGTGTCGTTCAGCCTCGACGGCGAGCCGATCCCCGTGCTCATCCCCGACCAGCTCGGCGTCAGCGAGCCCGGCGAGCCCCTGTCGTTCGACGACTTCGCCTCGCTCGTCGCCGACGACGACGATTGATCGCCGGAAC
>JALZNU010000262.1 GCA_030857495.1 Actinomycetota bacterium
GTCGTGTACGACGACGAGCGCGACGACGGGAGGGGCGAGTGCGACTTCCGGCTCCACGACGGGACGAGGTTACCGGCGCATCGACGACGACGACCCGGGAGGCGTGTGAGCAGTCGCCCCGGACCCCTACGCTTGCGGCCTGATGGCAGCGTTCCCGTCAATCGATCTCACCGACTTCGACGTCACCCGGCTCGACCCGCGCCAGTTCCGCGAGGCCGCCGCGGCGATGCCCGGTGCGACGAAGCTCGCCCAGCTCGCGCGCGACGGCGCGTACGTGGGTGTGGGGTTCGCGGTGCTGGGTCTGCAGCGGATCGCGGTGCAGCGGCGACAGGCGTCGCGCAACCTCGAGCGCGTCACACACCGCTGATCAGCCCTTCGATACCATGACGACCTCCGTGCCCAAGGAACGATCCACTCGCTCGCCTGCGTCTCGCGTGCCGCTGCCGGAGGGCACGATCCCAGTCGGGATCGCCCTGGTCGTCGCCGGGATCGCGACGTACGCGTTCTTTGCCGTCGGTCAGAAGGCGGTCGGCGGTGACGCCGAGTTCAAGCCGATCTCGTCGCTCTGGTTCGCAACGTTCGCACTCGCTCCGGGATTCTTCATCCCGCTCGAACAGGAGCTGGGCCGCGCGCTCTCGGCACGCCGGGCGCTGGGGCGCGGCGGCCAGCCCGTCGTCGCCAAGATCGTCCGGCTCGGTGCGATCCTCGCCGCCGTGGTGTCGATCGTCGTCCTCGCCGCCAGCCCGGTGATCACGTCGAGCTACTTCGACGGCAACTGGGTCATGCTGATCGCGCTCCTCGTGGCGTTCGCGATGTACGCCCCCGCCCACCTGGCACGGGGCATCTGCTCTGGCACCGGTCAGTTCCGCGACTACGCCATCGTCATGGGCTCCGACGGGGTCGTGCGGATCGCGCTGTGCATCGCGCTCGCTGCGATCGGCGTCACCGCCGCCGGTGCGTACGGATTCGCCGTCGCCCTCGCTCCCCTCGTCGGTCTGGTCATCGTCGTGCGCCGTGGCGCGCTGCGCACGAAGCCGGGGCCTGCGGCGACGTGGCCGGAGGTCACGCCCAACCTCGGGTGGCTGCTCGCCGGCTCGACGTGCGCAGCGGCGCTGCTCAACGCCGGTCCGGTGGTGACCGCACTGCTCGCAGAGGAGTTCCAGGACGACCAGGTGGCGCAGTTCGGCTACGGCGTGCTGCTCGCACGGGTCCCGCTGTTCTTGTTCCAGGCGGTGCAGGCGGCGTTGCTGCCACGCCTCAGCCGGTTGGCGGCGCGTGCCGAGTTCGACGAGTTCCGCAACGGCTTCAAGAAGCTGATGGTGATCGTCGCCGTCGTCGGCACGACCGGCACGCTCGGCGCGTTCTCGATCGGACCATGGGTGAGCCGGCTCGTTTTCGACGCCGACCTCAGTGGGCGGACGCTGGCGATGCTCGCGCTCGGCAGCGCCTTGTACATGGCCGCGCTGGCGACGGCGCAGGCCGTGATCGCCCTACACGGCCACGCCCTCGTCGCGATGGGGTGGCTGATCGGGGTCGCCGTGTTCGCCCTCGGCACGTGGCTGTCGAGCGACGAGCTCTTTCCCCGTGTCGAGATCGGACTCGTGCTGTCGAGTGCGGCTGCGCTGCTCGCGTTCGCGATCGCCCTGCGCCGGAAGCTCGCCGAGGGCGCACAGCCCGACGAGGGCTCGGTGATGGAGGCCATCACCGACATCCCGCTCGAGACGTGACGCGGCGGGCTCGTCGTTCGCCGACGGCGCATTCTGTCAGCGGTTTCGTAAGTTATCGCCGTTGCACTTGACCTCGAACAGGTGTACGATAGGTTCATGATCCGGGCAGTACTGGATTCGATCTATCGGGATGTGGCGGCGGTCTGCGGGCACGTGAACGCCCAGCACGCACTGCTGGTGCGCCTCACCGAAACCGTCGTCCGAGAAGGAGTCTGGGTCGACACGGGGTGCCGTTCGGTGTCGCATTGGTTGGCATGGCAGGCCGGCGTGTCGCCGTCCACTGCACGCAAGATTGTCACCGTCGCCGAACGCGCAGAGACGCATCCGGCGTTGATGGCGGCATTCGACGCCGGTGAGCTGTCACTGGATCAGGTGTCGATCGCGATCCGAGCCCCGGCCTACACCGACCGCGAGTTGTGCTGCCTCGCAACGCAACTCACGGTTGGTCAGCTCTCCTACGTCGTACGCAAGTACCCGTTCGAACCCGAACCCGGCTACACGCCCAACGGCACGCCGGCCGAGGCCGACCCGGCCGTTGAGTCGTCGGCGTCGATGTGGGTCGACGACACCGGCATCGGACAGTTGCAGGCAACCCTCACCGCGGACGATTTCCGGGTCGTCGACGCAGCAATGCGCGAAGCCCGTGACGCGCTGTTCCAAACCGGACGCGCCGACGTCGATTGGGGCGACGCCCTTGTGGAGATCGCCAACCGCTCGTTGGACACCGTCACCGACGCAGCCCGCCGTGACCGGTTCCGGGTCCACATGTACATCAACGGCGTCGACCGCGATGATCCGGCGGTGCTGTTCGCCGACAACTGGCGGGCACCCGACGCCCTGCGCGACCTGTTCCTGTGCGACGCCGCCGTCGTACCGGTGTACACGATCGACGGGGTGCCGGTGTCGGTCGGCCGGGCGCAGTACATCGTCCCCGACCGCACCCGACGCGTCGTCGAACACCGCGACCACGGCTGCCGCGTCCCCGGCTGTTCACAGCGACGGTGGGTGCAGGTGCACCACATTGTCCACTACGGGCCACCCGACAACGGACCGACCGACACCTGGAACCTGATCTGTCTCTGCCCGCACCACCACCGCTTGCACCACCGCGGCAAACTCGGCATCACCGGCAACGCCGACCTCAACCCGGGCACCCCGGGTGCGGTCGTGTTCACGGACGCGCGAGGACGATGTATCGAGCCGGGCGCGACACCAGTCGCGCCGGGCGGCCCACTACCCGAACCCACCGGAACATGGCAACACCCACTCGGTGAACGCCTCCAGCACTGGGCCGTCTACTTCAACCCGCCCCGACCCACGCACGCCGACACCAACTGACCGGCGCATTCGAGCGAGGTGACCGACGTGACAGGCGTCGGGCAGCGCGGACGCCCCTCGACGAGCCGACCGCGACGCCGCTGCAGCCGTTCGGAGCGGCGCCAGACGAGGCGTCGATTGACGCTCATCATCGACGCGGGCGCGCTCGTTGCGCTCGAACGTGACGACCGGGCAATGTGGCTCCGGCTCAGGGCGGCGCTCCTCGACGGCGAACCACCGTTGACCCACGGTGTGGCGTCATCGCCCAGGTGTGGCGGGGTGGAGGTGGTCGGCATGCGAACTCTGCGG
>JALZNU010000263.1 GCA_030857495.1 Actinomycetota bacterium
GTGGAGGACGGCCATGCCGATGCCGAGCACGACGAGGTCGCCGGTGGTGCGGGTGAGGCCGATGGTGGCGACGGCGAGCGCCGGGACGCCGAGCCCGACGAGCTGGGTAGTGGACTCGACGGCACGTTCGGGCAGGAACGCGACCCACCCGGTGGCGACGACGAGCAGCAGGCGCGCGAGCGCCGCCCGCCCCGGCCAGCCGGCGTCGAGCAGGTCGCTCCACTCGACCGGGTTGAGACTGCTCCCGAGCGAGCCTCCGGTGGCCGACGCGGTCGCAGCGGCGACGTAGAGCACCGTGCCGACGAGGCCGACGATCCAGGCGGCACGGATGAACCGCACGGCGATGATGTACTCGGGGCCCTCCGGCCATGCGACGGCGATGAGTACGAGCGAGCCGAACACGACGGCGATCCCGCCGATCGACAGCAGCCGGCCGAGCCAGAGTCCCCATGCGCTGCCGAACGTGCCGATCGGCGCCACTTCTGCCGCAGCCGAATCACCCTCGTCGCCACCGTCGCCACCGTCGCCACCGTCGCCACCGCCGCCACCGCCGCCACCGGTCGTCGCGTCTGTCGCATCGGTGCGGGTCGCGTCGGTGGGCGAACCGCCGTCGCCCGTGGTGGGCGATCTCGTTGCGACTGTGGTCGTCGCCGGCGCCGCCTCCACCTCGAACGTGAAGCTCCCCGTCGCCGCCGGGCGGCCATCGGGCTCGCTGACCCGCCACGACGCCGTGCACGTCCCCTTCGGCAGCGGCCTGATCACCTCGACGGTCAGCGTGCGCTCGTCGTCCGAGAGTTGTGGCCGGCTGATCTGGCGAGCCGGGTTGGAGTTGCAGGCGACGAACACGCGGTTCGTCTCCCCGAGCGGTCGCGTGAAGTTGAGCACCAGCTCGTCCGGCGAGCGCTCGAGGGTCGACCCGTCCGCGGGATCGGAGCTGTCGAGCGCGGTCTGCGCCGAGGCCGCCTCGCCGCCGGCCGCCGACACGAGCGCAGTGAGTCCGCAGAGCAGCAACAGCGCGCCGATCGCCATCCGCCACGAGGCGTCTCGGCGACGACGCCCGCGATGTGTGCACGCAGCCCGGTAGCTCACTGCGCAGTACGGTAGTCACCTGCGCAGGAGCAGCCGGGATGCCGGACCCGCGCCGGGTCGTCGGCCGGGCTCCGCCGTCACACCTGATCGGTAGGCTCGCCCGCAGATGGCCACCCCGTCGCTCTACCGTCGTTACCGCCCCCGTCGCTTCTCCGAGCTGAGGGGACAGGACCACGTCGTGCGCGCACTGCGCGATGCCGTGCGATCAGGCAGGGAGGGCCAGGCGTACCTGTTCTCAGGCCCCCGGGGCACCGGTAAGACCACATCGGCACGCATCCTCGCCAAGGTGCTCAACTGCGAGAACCCGGTTGAGGGTGAGCCGTGCTGCGAGTGCGCCTCGTGCCTCGCCGTCGCGGCGGGCTCCAGCTACGACGTGCACGAGCTCGACGCCGCCTCCAACAACGGGGTCGACGCGATGCGCGAGCTCATCGAGCGCGCATCGCTGGGAACGCCGGGGCGCCACAAGGTGTACATCCTCGACGAGGTGCACATGCTCTCGCGGGCGGCTGAAGCCGCGCTGTTGAAGACGCTCGAAGAGCCTCCCAACCACGTCGTGTTCGTGCTCGCCACCACCGACCCGCAAAAGGTCAGCGACACCATCCGCAGCCGGACGCAGCATCTGCGCTTCCGCCTGCTGCCCGCCGACACGCTCGGCCAGCACGTGCGCTGGGTCGCCACCGACGCCGGACTCGCCGTCAGCGATCACGCCATCGACCAGGCCGTCACGCAGGGTGCAGGGTCGGCACGCGATGCGCTGTCGGCGCTCGAGCTGATCGCCGCCGGCGGCGACGAGGACGATCCCGCGACGGCGCTCCTCGACGAGTATGTCGACGCGCTCACGGCGTTCGACGCCGGTCGAGCGCTCACTGCGATCGCGCGGGCCGTCAACCTCGGTGACGACGCCCGTGCCGTCACCGATCGGCTCATCCGTCACCTGCGCGACGGGTTCTTGTCGTTGATGGCGCCCGACCTCGTGCAGCTGCCGAGCGACCGCATCGACACCGTGTCGGCGGCGGCGGCGCAGCTGGGTGCACCTCGCCTCGTGCGTGCCATCGAGCTGCTGGGCGAGATGCTCGTCGAGATGCGGCATGTGCCCGAGCCGCGCCTGCTCGTCGAGGTCGCCACGGTCCGGCTCTGCAGCCCTGAGGCCGGCACCGCCACCGAGCAACTCGCCGAACGGCTGGCTCGCCTCGAACGTGCCGTCGACGCCCTCGCGTCCACCACCGAGGCCGGGCCCACCACGCCACCGCCGCGCGAGGCGTCGAGCGGCAGGGCAGTCATCGGTGGCCGGGCGCGCAAAGCCTCACCTCAGGCGGCGCCCACGCCGAGCCCGGCAGCGCAGTCGGCACCGGCCGAGGAACCCGAGGCGGGCTCGACCCAGCCCGCGCCTGACGACGATGTTGCGGACGACGACGCTGCGTCACGGGACGAGCCGGACAAGCCGGTTCCGTCGGACAAGGCGACCGCCGAGGCGGTCGAACCGTCGAGCGCGGGTGCGACGTCGGTGCCGTCCGGGGAGGTGTCGCCCACCGCGCTGCGTTCGGTGTGGGCGCACGAGGTGCTCGCCAAGCTCAAGCCGTTGCCGAGGGCGCTGTTCACCGCCGGCGCCGTCAGCGACGAGGTCACCGCCGAGGGCGCCATCGTGTTCCACGTGCAGCACGATCGGCTCGTGCAACGCTGCGACGAGCACCGTGCCAACGTCGAACAGCTCGCCACGACCGCACTCGGCGCACCCGTCACGCTTGCGGTGCGCGTCGCGCCGCCCGCGCCGTCAGGCGACGGTGCGGGCGACTCCGGCCACGGCGGGCTGCCGCCCGACGACGCCGTCGATCCCGACGACGTCGTCGACAAGCCCGTCGCCGAGCACGATCCGATCGAACGCCTCACGAACGCGTTCCCCGGCTCCGAGGTCATCAACGAGCGACACGGTCGATGAGCGAGCGAAGCGAGCTCCAGCAGAACGGTGCATCGTTCGCCGCGCAGCGGCGAGACGCTCACTGGTGTCGTGGGCCGGCGAAGACCACCAGCGCGTCGCACATCATCGCAGTGCACCAGTGAGCAGCGCCTACACCCCCGTCGTGCAGGCGTTGATCGACGAGTTCGGGCGGCTGCCCGGCATCGGTCCGAAGTCCGCGCAGCGCATCGTCTTCCACGTGCTCAAGCTGCCGGTCGACGACGCCAAGCGACTCGCACGAGCCATCGTCGACGCCAAGGAGCGGGTGCAGTTCTGCGAGCGCTGCTTCAACGTCGCCGACGGTCCGCT